>JALYYN010000165.1 GCA_030946525.1 Actinomycetota bacterium
ACGGGCACCAGGTGGAACCCCCGCTCGACCAAGAAGTCGAAATGAGGCTGGGCCATCTGGACCCACTCTTCGAGGGTCGGGATGCCGGAGCTCATGCGGTCTCCGGCAAGAACGCTCCAAGGGGCACGGATCCATCATGCCGAACCAGAGACCACGAAGCGGCAGACCGGGCGGTGGGGGGCCGGGCAGCAACCGCAGGGGCCCCTGATACCGGCTGGCAGGCATCGCGACCGGCCCGAGCAGATCGGCACATTTTCGCCGGCCACGGGCGGCCCCCGTCGAAGGGTCTGCGGTTACCGCCCACCCCCTACCGGGACGACCGGGATGCGCAATCGGACCGGTCGGTGCCGTGCCGTACGTCATTCACGAGTGGAACCGCCGGCCCCTCTGCTCAGGTCACCCAGCGCCGCCGGTGACGTTGTCTATTGGGCCGTTACTACCGGGCCGACCCCCAAGTGTTTGTGCGGAAACCGATGCAGGCGCCAGCAGTTACCCGCGTGCCCGCTTGTGGCTTCTGCGCCCGAACTCTCGCCGAGAGTTCAGAAGGATCGCCGCTCGGTAGCCCATTATCGACCACCAACAGGCCACGGGCTCGAACTGCAGTGATGGCGTCACCGAGGGACTTTCCGACGACATTCGGCACGGTAATCACGCGGAGACCGCCCACTCGACAACCGTTATCCGACGTTAGCAGCGGCTGGCTAGGCGATGCTTCGTTACGAAACAAGAGGGCGCTTCCAACACCAAGCACGCTGGCGACGAGGAGGGCGCCCAAGGCCATAATCACCCGGTGTCGCACCGCAGCATCCTCGCGCGAATCCGTGCCACGTGCTCGTCGAATCGCCCACCCGAACGTCCGGCGGGCCGGGACGAGACACCCGATGCAGAACGCCGGATACTGCTCGGTGCCGTGCGAGCGCGAACCGAGCGATAACACGCGCAGGGCCGGTCAGTCGCGGTCGCCCGCCGGAGGCGTATCGCCCATGCGCACGTCGTCCGAGGCCCCAGCGAGATCGAGGCTGAGGCGCTCGGCTGCTGACCGGCGAGCCTTGTCGCCCCGGCGGTCATAGCGCGACGTCGTCGACGGCGAAGCGTGGCCCATCAACTGCTGGACAGCGGGCAGGTCGGCCCCGGCGTCGAGCAGGTCGCCGGCATAGGTCCGGCGCAGGTCATGGGGTGAGATGGCGGCCACGCCGGCGGCCAGGCTCCGTCGGGCCAGGATCTGACGGATGGCCTCCCCGGTGATGCTGTGGCCAAGACGGAGGTTGCCACTGCGGTCGATCCGACAGAACAGCGGTCCTGGAGAATCGCCTCGAAGTGCCATCCACGCCTCCAGCAGGGGACCGACGGTGGGGGAGAGGGGTACCAGGCGTTGCTTGCCTCCCTTGCCCACCACCCGGATGGCCGCAGGCTCGGTGTCCACGTCGGCCAGGTACAGCGCCACCAGCTCGGCCCGACGTGCCCCCGACAGGTAGCCCAGGCCTATCACCGCCGCGTCGCGTATCCCGGCCGCACTGTCATCGTCCCGACAGCAGGCGAACAGGGACAACAGCTCGGACTGCTCGACGTTACGGCCAGCAGGCAGGCGACTGCCGGAGATGGGCCGAAGGTCGGTGGCCCGGAGGTAGTCGTCGGTCTCCATCATCCCCAGCCGCCACGCCGCCTTCAGGGTTCCCCGTAGGGCGGCCAGGTGCTTGTTGGCCGTGGCCGGGGCGTAGCGGCCCTCGCTCACCGCCCGGGCCAGAGCGGCCCGGATGGCGGTGGTGTGGCCGAACCGAAGGCTGGCCCAGGGCAGGCTGTCGATGTCGGCGGATCCTGTGATGGGACGAATGGTGTGTCCGACACGGCGTTGACACTCGTGCAGGCCAACCGCGTAGTTCGGTGGGGGCTCGGTCGCGCTCGCCAAGCTCACCGACGAGAAGGGAAGGAACTCTGCGGGAACCGGCGATCGACATCATCGAGGACCTGCGCCCGCCGCCAAGCGGAGCGGTCTGAAGCGGGATCTGAGGCTCTTAGCGACGCGCTCAGCGTTGGCCAGCGCCTCGGCCCAGGCCCGGCCGCCGCCGACCCGCTCACATCGCCCGCCATCGACACGGAGACCGCGCTCCGACCCTCACCGCCGTGTCCGGAGGACACCGACGTTGGGCGGTCGATCGAGTCGCGCCAGCAACTCGTCGGATAGGGCAACTCCGTGGCGGACCGCTTGTCTCAGAAGGCGGCCATCCTGTCGTCGACGCCGGTGGCCCGGTTCCTGGACAACACCGCTGTAGTGCTCCCGGGGATCGACGGGATCACGGCCGGCCCGGCGAAGGCGCAGCTCGTCAGCGAGGGCATCGAGCAGCGCTCGGAACTCCCGCTCATTGTCGAAGGCAGCGACGACCTGATGTCGCCGCTCACGACGGTGAGAGTCGTAGGCGTAGTGGCGCACGACGTATCGCCGGAGGGTGTCGTCGTCAGGGTCGACGGTGGCCATGGGCGTCCAGTCTGGACCAGCCCGCGGAGCCGGTACGGAACAGATTCTCTCGCCGTGCTCGCAGGGCTCAACTCTTGCCGATGACCACCCGCCAGAAAGTCACCTGTCACTTCGACTCGTGGCCCGGAAGGCCTCGAGCCGCTTGGCCACCATCCACTGGTGGCCCCACGGGTCGCGCAGCCGCCCGGCCCGCTCGCCGTAGTGTTGGTCACTCACCGGGAACAGCACCTCGGCACCCAGCGTCACCATGCGGTGTGCCACCGCGTGGGGATCGTCACGGTAGACGGCCAATCAGCGAGGGCTGCGACTACGACGACACCGGTGGGGACCGGTTCAGCGACAGGCGCCGGGACCACCTCATCCGCCAGCTCCAAGAGCTCGGCTACGGCGTGGC
>JALYYN010000184.1 GCA_030946525.1 Actinomycetota bacterium
AGGGAGTGGCGGGCGCCCGCCACCTGGGGCAGGACGAGGTACTCCACGATGACCAGGGCGACGAGGACCGCAGCGACGCGGCGGAGCGACCTGGGCAGGCGACGACGGACCACTCCCTACTGTCGCCTATCGCGGCCGCAGGCGCGGGTGATGCCGGCCAGGACTTCGACGGTCGTGGGCCCGGACTACGACCGGCGTGCGTTCGCGGCACGGCACGGCGTGTCCACCGTCGCGATCCGAACGGTGACCGGCGCGCGGGGAACCCGCCCGCGCCGCAGCCTCACCATCTCCAGGACGCGGCGAGGTCCATCCGGACGGTGGCGGCGTAGCCCTCGACGGCGCCCAGCAGTTCCTCCGAGCTCAGTTGCATTTCTGAGGACCGCACGTACCAGACCGGCGCCCCGTCGATCCGCCGGGCCTTGATGACTGCGAAGACGGACTCGATGAGGTGGGCGTCGACCACGCCGACGGTGTCCATGCCGGCGAGGAGGTCACTGAAGGGGATGGGTGCCGGTGGGCGCTCCCCGGTGCTCGAAGGAGGCTCCGGCTGGAGGGTCCCTTTCCAGGCCCGGGTCAGGCGTTGGCGGAGCGAGGAGATCAGCCCCTCGAGGACCCCGAGAAGCTCCTCCACCGTCAGCGGCGAGCCGCCGCTGCGGACCGACCACTCGGCGCTGCCGTCCTCGGCGCGGACCTTGAGCAACGAGAACACCGACTCGATGCTCATCCCCTCGCCGATGGTGGTGGTGCCGTAGCCGGCCAGGAGCTCGCTGAACGGCATGGTCTCCTCAGCCACGGGACCCGTCCCTCACGCTCCGCTCCGCAGAGGGAGGTCGTCGCACCCGTACGGACGTCGTCATGCGCCGGCGGCGGCGGGGTCCACCAACCAGAGGACCCGGTCGGCGGTGATCCGGGTGGCGGGCACGTCGGGGTCGCCCCGACGGACGGCGGCGAGGGCGTCCCGCTTCGACGCGCCTTCCACGGTGACGACGGCCAGGCGGGCCCGGGCGATGGCGGAGAAGGTGAGGGTCATCCGCCGGTGCACGTTGTGACCGGCGGGATCCTCGTTCATCACCACGAGCCGGCCCGGGTCGGCGTCGAGGGCGGGGGATCCGGGAAAAAGGGAAGCGGTGTGGCCGTCGGGCCCGAGGCCGAGGTGGACCAGGTCGAACCGGCCGGCCTGGGCCACCCGCTGCTGGTAGGGGTCGGAACCGTCGTCGCAGCGCATCGGGTACACGGCGTTGGCGGCCCCTACCCGCTCGAGCAGCGCCTCGCGGCCGAGGCGTTCGTTGGAGTCGGGGTCGTCGGGCGGGACGCAGCGCTCGTCGCCCCAGAAGACGTCGACCTGCCACCAGTCGAGCCGGTCGGCGCCGTCGGTGGCCAGGCGCTCGTAGCAGCGGCGGGCCGTGTCGCCGCCCGACAGCACCAGGGAGAACGCGTCCCCCTCCCGCTGCAGGAAGCTGGCCACCACCTGCTCGACGAACGCCCCGGGCACGTCGTCGACGATCGTGACCTCGCCGTTCATGCCGGCACCTCGGCGGCTGCGTGCAGGCGCAGCTCTCGTGCCCCGGACAAGGCCTCCTCGTAGACCTCGTCGTGGCCGACCCGCGTCAACGCCGACGCCAGGGCCAGCGACGGCCACTGCTGGCGCATCCGGACCGTCTGCTCCACCTGCGGCCCGTCCTCGATGTTCACGCAGGACCGGACCCACCGCTCGGCGCCGGGGCGGGCGACGCTGAAGGTTCCCTTGCGGCCGGCGGACGTGGCGTGGACGACGACCGACACGTGCTCGGCCGGGGAGAGGTGGACCCGGGACGGGGGAAGCCGCAGCCGGCGGAGCAACCAGCCGCCGAGGAGGAAGCGGGGTCCGTGGTTGCCGCTGACCTCGACCGAATCCACGCCGTCGAGGAACGGGCGGTAGAACGCCCCCTGGAACAGTCCGGCCAGCACGCCGCGCCAGAGGGCGAGGCGCATCCACGACAGGTCGGCGACGGGCAGGCGCCGGGCCAGCGTGGCACTCCGGGTCAGCACGTCGCCGCCCGCCTCGGCCACCGCCCGGCTGTCGACCACCACCCTGTTGGCCGCGGCCATCAGCGGGTCGCCGGGCGAGGGAAGGCCGGCCGGCAGCCACACGACGAGGGGGACGTCGGGCAGGGCGAACGGTTCCACCACGGAATCGAGGTGGTAGCGGCCCTTGCCCCGGACCTTGAGCACGACCTCCTCGAAGCACACCGAGCGGTCGTCGCGCTCGAGGGCGTAGACCCAGACGGCGGCGTCGATGGAGTTGTCGGCCGGGGCATCGTCGCCGGCGACCAGGACCAGCGTCCGGGAAGGATGGCGGACGCCGAGGTCGTGGATGATCGTCCGGGCCACGTCGGCTTCGGCCTCGCTGCGGACGACGGCCACGAGGGTCAGGACGCTGGTCCGCACCGCGGCGCGCTCCTCGTGGCGGCGGAGGTTGCTCAGCTCGGTCTCGACCTGGCCGAGGGTCACGTTCTCGGCCTCCCAGGAGCCGAGGGTCGTGAGGGACGGCAGTGTCGGCGGCATCAGGGCTTGCGCCAGCGCCGGCCGTCGCGGTCCAGGAGATGGTCGGCCTCGGGTGGTCCCCACGTGCCCGCCTCGTAGCGGGCCAGGGGGACGTCGCCGTCCTCGAAGGCGGCCAGCACGGGGTCGACGATGCGCCACGCCTGGGCCACCTCGTCGGA
>JALYYN010000226.1 GCA_030946525.1 Actinomycetota bacterium
TGACCGCCTGGTGGTGCTCGATGACGATGACCGACTTGCCGGAGTCGACGAGCCGGTCGAGCAGGCCGAGCAGCTGCTCGACGTCGGCGAGGTGGAGGCCGGTGGTCGGCTCGTCGAGGACGTAGACACCGCCCTTGTCTCCCATTCGGGTGGCGAGCTTGAGCCGCTGCCGCTCGCCGCCGGACAGCGTGGTGAGCGGCTGGCCGAGGCTGAGGTAGCCGAGCCCGACGTCGGCCAGTCGGGTGAGGATCTTGTGCGCCGCCGGCGTCTTCGCCTCACCGGCGCCGAAGAACTCGCCGGCCTCGGTGACCGACATGGCGAGCACCTCGCTGATGTCCTTGCCACCAAAGCTGTACTCGAGCACCTCGGACTGGAATCGCTTCCCGCCGCACTCCTCGCAGACGGTGGCCACCCCGGCCATAATCGCCAGGTCGGTGTAGATGACGCCGGCACCGTTGCAGTTGGGGCAGGCGCCCTCGGAGTTGGCGCTGAACAGCGCCGGCTTCACGCCGTTGGCCTTGGCGAACGCCTTGCGGATCGGCTCGAGCAACCCGGTGTACGTCGCCGGATTACTCCGACGCGAGCCTCGGATCGGGGTCTGGTCGACCGCCACCACCCCGTCCCGCCCCGACACCGAGCCGTGGATCAGCGAGCTCTTCCCCGACCCGGCCACCCCGGTGATGACGACCAGCACCCCGAGGGGGATGTCGACGTCCACGTCGCGCAGGTTGTGCGCCGTCGCCCCGCGGACCTCGAGGGCGCCGGTGGGCGCCCGCACCGTCTCCTTCAGCGCGGCCCGGTCGTCGAGATGGCGGCCGGTGACCGTGCCGCTGGCCCGCAGCCCCTCGACGGTCCCCTCGAAACAGACGGAGCCACCCCCGGCCCCGGCGCCCGGTCCGAGGTCGACGACGTGGTCGGCGACTGCGATGGTCTCCGGCTTGTGCTCCACGACGAGCACGGTGTTTCCCTTGTCCCGCAGCCGCAGCAGCAGGTCGTTCATCCGTGCGATGTCATGGGGGTGCAGGCCGGTCGTGGGCTCGTCGAAGACGTAGGTGACGTCGGTGAGCGAGGAGCCGAGGTGGCGGATCATCTTGACGCGCTGGGCCTCCCCGCCCGACAGCGTGCCCGACGGCCGATCGAGGGAGAGGTAGCCCAGGCCGATCTCCACGAAGGAGTCGAGCGTCCGCGCCAGCGTGGCGAGCAGTGGCGCCACCGACGGCGCCTCAAGACCATGCACCCATCCGGCCAGGTCGCTGATCTGCATGGCACAGGCGTCGGCGATGCTGACCTTGCCGATCCGGGAAGACCGAGCGGCCTCACTGAGCCGGGTGCCGGCGCACTCGGGGCAGGTGGCGAAGGTCACCGCCCGCTCCACGAAGGCCCGGATGTGCGGCTGCATGGCGTCGACATCCTTGGACAGCATCGACTTCTGGATCTTCGGGATCAGCCCTTCGTAGGTGAGGTTGATGCCTTCGACCTTGATCTTGGTCGGCGCCTTGTACAGGAGATCCTGCAGCTCCCGCTTGGTGAACTTCCGGATCGGCTTGTCCGGGTCGAAGAAGCCGCATCCGCCGAAAATCCGGCCGTGCCAGCCGTCCATGCTGTAGCCGGGGATGGTGAGCGCACCCTCGTTGAGCGACTTGCTGTCGTCGTACAGCGCGGTGAGGTCGATGTCGTTGACCGCGCCGCGACCCTCACAGCGTGGGCACATGCCGCCGGTGATGCTGAAGCTCCGTCGCTCCTTGGTCGTGGCCCCCCCGCGCTCGAAGGTGACCGCCCCCGTGCCCGAGATGGAGGCGACGTTGAACGAGAACGCCTGGGGCGAGCCGATGTGCGGCCGCCCGAGTCGGCTGAAGAGGATGCGCAGCATCGCGTTCGCGTCGGTGGCGGTGCCGACGGTGGACCGCGGGTCGGCGCCCATCCGCTGCTGGTCGACGAGGATCGCCGTGGTCAGCCCGTCCAGCACGTCGACCTCGGGGCGGGCCAGCGTGGGCATGAAGCCTTGCACGAAGGCGCTGTAGGTCTCGTTGATCATCCGCTGCGACTCGGCGGCGATGGTGCCGAACACCAGGGAGCTCTTGCCCGAGCCGGAGAGCCCGGTGAACACCGTCAGCCGGCGCTTCGGGATCTCGACGGTGACGTCCTTGAGGTTGTTGACGCGCGCGCCGTGCACACGGATCAGGTCGTGGCTGTCGGCGACGTGCTGCGCCGGCGACTGCGTCACTGACTGTGTCGCCGTCCTCGTGGCCTTGCTCATCGTCTCTCCATCTCTTGTGGGGCGCGAGCGGCGGGCGCCGGTCCTCGGGGGTCCTGCAGCAGTCCGAGGACGTTGCCGTCGGGGTCGGTGACGGTGGCCACCAGGCGACCGCCGCCCACGTCGTGCGCGGGCTCCTTCACGGTGGCACCCGCGGCGGTCACCTCGGCCAGTTTCGCCTCGATGTCGGCCACGTGCCAGTACGCCACCGGTGAGGTCATGCCCTGCGGCCCACCGCCGGGCACCAGCCCGATGTGCTGGCCGCCGGCGTCGAAGCCGACGTAGTAGGGACTGTCGGCCTGCGGCGGGATGCCGAGCAGGGCCGCGTACACCGGCTTTGCCATCGCCAGGTCGGACACGGGATGCAGCACGGTCTTGATGCCCTCGGTGGCAGAGCCGGTCATGGTTCACTCCTGACGTCGTGGGTCACGTCGACCCGGTGGGACTGGTGGGACCGGAGACGAGCGGGCCGGCCGGAGAGCGATCTGCGGAACCGGGCCGGGCAGGCGCCAGGGTCGCCAGGCGGGAGGCTCGAGGCGCTGGCGATCTCCATGACGGTCACGCGATCTCCATGACGGTCACGCTAGGTGCGGCTCGTGACCCGCGCTTCTCGATTCCTGATCGGTCTGGTCACCTGTTTGGCCACGCACGACGGGATCCCCGCCGTCGCCCCCGCCGCCTGGCGCCGGTAGGTGCTGGGCGGCATGCCGACCAGCTCGGTGAAGCGGGTGCTGAAGGTGCCGAGCGACGAACCACCGACGGCAAAGCAGACGTCGGTGACACTGAGGTCGCCACGACGCAGCAGGGCCATGGCCCGTTCGATGCGCCGCGTCATCAGGTAGCTGTACGGCGACTCGGCGTAGGCCAGCCGGAACTCGCGGCTGAAGTGCCCGGCCGACATGTGCGCATCGCGGGCGAGCGCCTCGACGTCCAGCGGCTGCGCATACTCCCG
>JALYYN010000239.1 GCA_030946525.1 Actinomycetota bacterium
GACGGGCGAGGCCGAGCTGCACCCTTTGATGGACAGGCTCCGGTGCTGGTGTCATCACGATGGCGCCTCCGATGAGCTCGTACCGCCTGCCGTCGTCGGGCATGGCCTCGAGGTCGTCGACCGTGAAGGCGTTCGACACGATGATGGTCATACCCCTCAAGGCTAGCGAGCGATGTTGACCCCCAGCAGCGCGCCGGGCCGGCTCACGCCCTGGCCGGCGGCGACCGCCGCGTCGATCGCCCGGATGGCACGGGGGACGTCGAGGTCGGCGTCGAGGGCGGCCCGGACCTCCTCCAGCCCACCGTCGCCCTCCCCGCGCGCCCGCCACCGCTCCAGCCGGGCCGCAGCCACCGGCAGCAGCTCGTCGTGCCACACCCACGGGTCGCGGTAGGAGTGGTCGAGGATGGCCAGCCGCACGGCCATCGGATCCCAGTCCTTGACGAGCTCGCTGATGAAGACCAGGTTGCCCAGTGACTTTGACATCTTGGTGCCCTGGTACTCGACCATCGGCGCGTGCAGCCAGTGGCGGACGAACCGCTCTCCCGTCGCCGACTCGGACTGGGCCGTCTCGCACTCGTGGTGGGGGAAGATGAGGTCGGTGCCGCCGCCGTGCAGGTCAATGGTGGTGCCGAGCTCCCGGAGGGCGAGAGCGGAGCACTCGATGTGCCAGCCGGGGCGACCCGGGCCCCACATCGAGTCCCAGGCCGGCTCGTCGGGCGCCGAGGGCTGCCACAGGATGAAGTCGAGGGGATCGCGCTTGGACGGGTCGTCCGGGTTGCCGCCCCGTTCGGCGGCCAGGGCGAGCATCTCCTCCCGGTCGAGGTGGCTGACCTGGCCGAAGCGCTCGAAGCTGGCGACGCTGAAGTACACCGCCCCGCCCGCCTGGTAGGCGTGGCCGCGGTCGAGCACCATGCCGACGAAGCCGAGGATGTCGTGGATGGCCGAGCTGGCCGCCGGTTCGCTGAAGGAGGCCAGCATGCCGAGGGCGCGCATGTCGCCGTCGAACCGGGCCGTCTCGGCGGCGGCCAGGTCGAGATAGGGCACGCCCACCTCGCGGGCCTTGCGCAGGATGTCGTCGTCGACATCGGTGACGTTACGGACGCACTGTGTCTCGTGCCCGAGGTCGCGCAGCCGGCGCTGGAGCACGTCGTAGAGCACGTAGGTCGCGGCGTGGCCGACGTGGGTGGCGTCGTACGGGGTGATCCCGCACGTGTACATCGTCACCACCGGACCCGGTTGGAAGGCCACCACCTCCCGGCGGGCCGTGTCGTAGAGCTGCAACTCAGGCGCGACGTTCGCCGTCGATGCCGGTGAGGTGAATGGTGGCCCGGCCCTTGTAGCGCCCGTTCAGCCCGAGCAGCACGGCGGTGAAGGCCTCGACCGGGCCGGCGGCGGCGAGGGAGCCGGCGTGGAACGCCCGCAGGCCACCCACCCGGTCGACCAGCGCGGCGGTGGCCTCCCATGCCGCATCGTGGTCGGAGCAGACCAGCACATCGCCCTCCGCCGGGCGCTCGAGGTCGCCCAGGGAGCGGGCGGGGAGGTGGTGGAATGCGGCGGCGACCAGGGCGTCGGGGGCGGCGTCCTGCACGGCGACGGCCACCGAGCCGCCCGGCGGCACCACCGCCTGCAGCTCCCCGTCGACCTTGGCCAGGGCGTTGCCCATCGAGACGACCACCCTGCCGGCCAGGTGGCCACGGAGGGATGCGGCGGTCTCCGCCGCCGCATCCCAGGGCGTGGCGATCACGACCAGGTCGGCCTGAGCGGCGTCGGCGTTGGCGGCCGGGCTCAGCGGGAGCTGGCGGTCGGGCCACTTCTTGTGGATCCCGTCGCAGATCTCCTGGGCCCGCTCGGCCGAGCGGGAACCGATGACCACATCCAGGCCCACCGATGCCAGCCGGGCGGCGAGCGCCCGCCCGGCGGGCCCGGTACCTCCGACGATTCCCACATCCATGCTCGACACACTGCCATGCCCGAAACAGCTGCAGAAGTCGAAGCGTCGGCGACGGCCGCGCGCGTCGGGTCGTCAAGCCCGGACGGCGGTACTGTCCGTCTCCGACTTGATCGCCTTCCGCCACGGGGTCGCCAGCGCCGACCCCCTTCCCGACGGCGTGCTCCTGTGGACCCGTTGCTCGACGGACGACCAGGGGCCACTGGCCGTGGAGTGGTGGGTGGGCACGTCGACGGATCCCTCCTCCGCGGTGGCCCGCGGGACGGCGGAATCGTCGCCGGAGGGTGACCACACCGTCCACGTCGACGTTGGCGGCCTGGAACCGGCGACGACGTACTGGTACGGGTTCGGCACGGGGGGTGTCCGCTCACCGACCGGCCGCACGCGGACGGCGCCGGCGGTCGGCCAGCCCCTCGATCACCTGCGACTGGGCCTGGCCTCGTGCGCGTCCTGGCCGTGCGGGTACTTCAACGCCTACGCCGACCTGGCCCGCCGGGAGCTCGACCTCGTGGTCCACGTGGGCGACTACCTGTACGAGAACGACCGGGTCAGCCCGACGCCGCGCGCCGTGCGGGCGCACCGCCCGAACGGGGCGCTCGTCAGCCTGGCCGACTACCGCCGCCGGCACGCCCAGTACCGCACCGACCCCGACCTCCAGGCCCTCCACGCCCGTCATCCCATGGTGGCCGTGTGGGACGACCACGAGATCGCCGGTGGCGCCTGGCGCGACGGCGCGACCGACCATCGCCCCCGCTTCCACGGTTCGTGGGAGCTGCGGAAGGCGGCGGCGGTGCGGGCGTACCGGGAGTGGGTCCCCGTCCGCAGCGGAAACCCCGGGGTCGTCCACCGGCGGGTCCGGCTGGGGCCGCTCGCCGACCTGGTCATGCTCGACACCCGCCTGATCGGACGGGACCGCCCCGCGGAGGACGGCCAGGCCGTGCGCACGATCGGCTACGGCGGACGGGCGCTGCTCGGGGAGGCGCAGTGGCGCTGGCTGGAGGAGCAGATCACCGACGCCGCCCGCCCGAAATGGCTGTTGCTCGGGAACCAGGTCGTGATGGCGCCCGTCCGGGCCCTCGGTATCGGCGGGGGGTTCGGCTTCAACCCGAGCCAGTGGGACGGCTATCCCGCCGAACGGGAGCGCCTCTACCGGCTCCTCCGCTCGGCCGGGTGGGCCGCCGACGTCGCCGTGCTCTCCGGCGACCTCCACTCGTCCTGGGCGTCGGACCTTCCCGTCGGCGCCGAGTTCGTGTCGCCCAGCGTCACCACCGACACCTTCGCCCGCACGGTGCTCCCGACCGAAGCGGCGGCACGACCGGCGGCATGGTGGTTCCGGACCCAGAACCGCCACGTCCGCATGGTGGATCTCCGTCACCACGGGTACGTGGTGGTCGACGTCACGCCTGACCGGATCCAGGCCGACTGGTGGCACGTGGCGACCCTCGCCCGCCGCGACCCGGCCGAGCGGTGGGCGGGAGGATGGCGGCTGGCGCAGGGCAGGCTGGGGCTCGAGCGCGCCGGTCAGCCGGTCAGCGCGACACCAGCTTCCGAACCGTCGTCGCGTTCAGCTGGGAGAGGGTGAGGCAGGGCGCGCCCATGGCGTCGGCCAGCTCGGCGGCGAGCCCGAGCCGGATGTGGCCGTCCTCGGCGTCGACGACCACGGCGGGAACCCCACGCCGACGCACCTCGGCCGCCGCCTCCTTCGCCGCCACCAGGGGATCGGCCCCGTCGGGGCCGGCCGTCGCCCGGCCGTCGGAGACCAGCACCAGCAGCGGACGGTCCTCGGGCCTCCCGGCCAGGCCGAGGGCGGTTGTGATGCCGGCCGCGAGGGGGGTCCGGCCGCCGGTGGGCAGCTCGGCCAGCCGGGCCCGGGCCACCTCGACGCTGCCGGTGGGCCGCAGGACGACCTCGGCGGTCTGGCCCCGGAAGGTGACCAGGGCGACCCGGTCGCGCCGCTGGTAGGCGTCGAGCAGGAGGCCCAGGACTGCGCCCTTGGCCGCCTCCATGCGGGCCTCGGCGCCCATGGAGCCCGAGGCGTCGACGGCCAGGACGATCAGGTTGCCGGCCCGCTCCTCCCGTACCGCCTCGCGGACGTCCGCGGCCACGACCCGGTCGGCGCTGTCCTTCGAGGTCGCCCGCCGGGCCGCCGCCGCCCGTAGTGTGCCGCCCACGGCGACGGAGCCCACGTCGCCGACCGGTACCCGGTCGCCGACCAGCCGTCCCCGTGGCCCCTCCACGACCGACCGCCTGCCACCCCCGGAACCGGAGGTACGGGGCGCCTCCAATCGGGTGACCTTGCCGGGCCGGTCCGGAGCCGCCACCCGGTCCCCGGCGCCGCCCGTGCCACTGCCTCTCTGGCCATCGTCGCCCTCGTTCTCGTCCTCCTCCTCGCTCCGGTCACGGGTGTCCTCGGCGTCCCGGAGGGCCTGGTCGATCTCGTCCTGGCCCATGCCGGGGTCGTCGAAGGGGTGTTGCCGGCGGTGGGCCAGGGCCAGCGAGGCCACTCGGCGGACGTCGTCGACGGTCGTCGCCGGCCGGCCCTCCAGCCCGGCGAGGGCCGACGCGGCCCGGCAGATCACCAGGTCGGCCCGTAGGCCCTCGGCACCGACCGACGCGCAGAGCGCGCTGACGGTGTGCAGCAGCTCGTCGGAGAGCGACGCCGGTCCCGCTGCAGCCAGCTTGTCGCGCTCGATGCCCTCCTGGGCACTCCAGCGCGACGAGAAGCCGGTGGGGTCGGCGTCGAAGCCCATCCGGCGACGGACAGCGTCGGCCCGGTCGGCCGGGTCGACCGGCGCGGTCACGTCGGCGGCCAGGCCGAAGCGGTCGAGGAGCTGGGG
>JALYYN010000268.1 GCA_030946525.1 Actinomycetota bacterium
ACGATCTCGGTCGACAAGACGGCCCTGCCCGAGAGCATGCCGGTGCCGGGCGGGACGTTCGTCTTCAACGTGGTCGTCACCAACACCGGCACCGTCCCGGTGACCATCACCACCCTCACCGACGACATCTACGGCAACATCACCACCCTGCTGGGCTCCACCTGCAACACCGCCATCGGCACCCGGCTGGCGGCGTTCCCCGGCCCCGGCAACACCTACTCCTGTCGCTTCATCGGCGACTTCCGCGGTCCGGCCTTCGCCAGCCAGACCGACACCGTCACCGTCACCGGCCGCGACGACCGCAACAATCCCGTCTCCGCCACCGACGACGCCACCGTCCGGCTGACCCCGGTCCCGCCGTCCATCACCACCACCAAGACCCCCTCGCCGGTGAGCCGGCCCGAGCCCGGTGGCAGCTTCACGTTCACCTATTCGGTCACCAACACCGGCCCCGAGCCCGTCACGGTCACGTCCATCGTCGACGACGTCTACGGCAACCTGAACGGCAAGGGCACCTGCGCCGTCGGGGCCCGCCTCGCCGCCAACGGCGGCACCTACACGTGCTCCTTCACCGGGAACTTCTTCGGTGACGCCGGCGCCAGCCAGACCGACACCATCACCACGACCGCCATCGACGACCGCGGCCAGGCCGTCGTGTCCAAGACGATGGCCACCGTCACCATCACCGACGTCCCGCCGACCATCCGTATCACCAAGACGCCGGACCCGGTCAGCCGGCCCGAGCCGGGCGGATCGTTCCGGTTCACCGTCGTCGTCACCAACACCAGCTTCGAGCCGGTCACCATCACTTCGCTGGTGGACGACGTCTACGGCGACCTGAACGGCCGGGGAACGTGCGCCATCGGGGCGACCCTGGCGGCGAACGGCGGCACCTACCGGTGCGCGTTCGACGGCCAGTTCATCGGTCGGGCCGGTGACCGCCAGACCGATACCGTGACGGTCATCGCCGTCGACAACGACCGGACCTCGGTGACCGACCGTGCTTCGGCGACGGTGTTCCTGACCCCGCTCCCGGCGCCGCCGGCGACCACCCCGCCGGCAACCGTGGTCCCGCCGGGAGTGGTGCCGGTCCAGCTCCCACCGGTCCAAGTGGTGCAGCAGCCGCTGGTCCGCACCGGCGCCAACTCCCTCGGGCAGGCCCGGTTCGCCTTCCTCCTGCTGCTGGTCGGCACGTTGATGGTGTTCGGCGCCCGTCGGTTCGGCTTCGGCGACGGCGGCCCGGGCCTGGCTCCCGTTCCTTCCGGGCCCGGTCGCGGACCATCAGGCGGCGGTGGCGGGGCTCGCTCGGCCTTCGGTGGCACCAGTTGGTTCGGCGCCTCTCCGGCCCAGCCATGGTCCGACCCGATCTCGTACGCCGTGCCCGCCGAGGTGGACGACGCGCCCGCCGCCGACCCGTCCTCCCCCGGCACCGCCGGCGGCTGGTTCCAGCCCGCCATGCGCCCGGCCGGGGGTCCCGCTCCCCTCGGCGACGGTCTGGGCCTGGGCGCCGTACCCGGCCACCGTGACCTCCGGCACCCCGTGGAGCCCGACCACGCCGTCCCCATGGCGCCGATCGCCCTCGACCTCGGTGTCGAGATCGGGTTCGACACCGAGCCCGACGTCGAGATGGTGCCGGCGACGTCCGTCGACCGCGTCCCGATGCCGACGATGCCGGCCCCGGTCGATGCCGACGACGCGGAGGTGCTGGTGCCGACGGTGGTCGTCGTGCGGGCCACCGGCGCCCTCGACGCCGTCGCCCTCGACGCCGCCGCCGACATGCGCATGCCTGTTCGGCCGCGAAACCCCGCCGGTCAACGAGGATCCCGCCGCTTCGGCCGCTGACCGCTCAGCGCCCGCCAGGTGGCGCCCGGGCGCAGCGTCGTGAACCTGAGCGGTCTCCTTCCCGTCGACCTCGGCGCTCGCTTCGGCATCGACGGCCGCCTGGTTGACGTCACCGCGCTCGGCAGGGGCCACATCCACCAGACCTGGCTCGCCGTCTACCGCCGCGGCGACGGAGCGCGGTCGCGCCACGTCCACCAGCGGCTGAACACGTCGGTCTTCGCCGAACCGGTCGTGCTCATGGACAACCTCGCCCGCGTCACCGTCCATCTCGCGGCCAAGGCGGCGACCGCCGGCCGGCCCGCGGCGGCGGCGCGGCGGGCGCTGCGGCTGGAGCGGGCGGTCGACGGCGCCCCGACGGTGCTCGACGGCGAGGGCCGGACCTGGCGCACCCTGGCCTTCATCGACGGCGCCTCCACCCCGCCGCGGTTCTCCGACCCAGCGCAGGCCGCGGCGGCGGCGATCACCGCCGCCGGCTTCGTGGTCGACCTCGCCGACCTGAGCGGGCGGCCCCTGGCCGAGGTCATCCCCGGCTTCCACGACGTCATCCGCCGCCTCGACGACATGGAACGGGCGGTGGCCGCCGACGCAGTGGGCCGGGCCCGGGGATGCCGGGCCGAGCTCGAGGCGGTACGGGCCGCCGCCCCGCTGGCCGCCGAGGTGGACGCCGCCCGCGTCACGGGTGGCGTCCCAGAGCGGACCGTCCACAACGACGCCAAGGCCGACAACGTGCTGTTCGACGACGCCACCGGCCAGGCTTTGTGCATGGTCGACCTCGACACCGCCGGGCCGGGCACCGTGCTCTTCGACGTGGGCGACCTCGTGCGATCGGGCGCCGCCACCGGCCCGGAGGACGGCGACGCCGGCGACGTGGAGGTCCGGACCGACATCGTCGAGGCCATCCTCGACGCCTACGCCGACGCCGCCGCCGGTTTCCTCACGGAGAGTGAGCGTGCCCTCCTGCCTCTCGCCGGGCCGCTGATGACGCTGGAGGCCGCAGCCCGCTTCCTCACCGACCACCTGCGCGGGGATGTCTACTTCCGGGTCGACGGCCCGGGGCACAACCTGGCCCGGGCCCGCAACCAGGTCCGGGTGCTGGAACTGCTGCGGGCCCGGAGCGGGCGCCGGTGAGGGTCGACGCCGGCGCCGCGGCGCGGGCCTACGCCACCGTGGACAACCGGCCCCGTACCGCCGCCCTGATCGTCGACGGGCGGCAGGTTCCGGTCGACGGCCCCGAGGTGGCCCTGACCGTCGACGGCGTGCGTATCGAAGACGGCGACCTGGTCGCCGGTGACGCCCACGAGGCCTCCGACCACACCAGCCTGGCCTGGACGCTGGCCGCGCCCGGCGACCCGGCGCGGCTGTCGGTCCGGATCGTGGTCGAGGCGGACGTCGCCGCCGGCGTGGTCCGCAAGCGGGCGGAGGTCACCGGGAGCGGTCGCCTGGAGCGGGTGGAGCTCGACCGGTGGGCGGGACCCGGGTTCGCCGGCCACCGGGCGGTGGACGGCCCCGTCCCACCGAACGCCGGGCCCCCCGGGCTCGGCCAGCCGGTCTTCGGGCCCGGCCTGTTCGCCGGCGTCGAGCACCCCGGAGCGGAGAACCTGGTGACCCCCGACGACGGGTGCAGCTGTGCGCTTCCCTTCGCCGTGGACCTGGGCGACCGACCTTTCGTGACCCCGGCGGTCGTCCTCGGCGCCGGTGGCCTCGACGGGTTCTGGGACTATCTGGACGGCCTGCGCCCGGGGCCCGCCCGCCTGGTCACCCTCGCCAACAACTGGTACCACCTGGGGGCGCCCGGCCTCATGGACAGCTCGACGGTGACCGCCGAGGTGGCCGGCTTCGCAGCCGTTGCCCGTCGCCACCACTTCGACCTCGACTGGGCCTGCCTCGACGACGGCTGGGACGGCGAGTGGGATCCGACCCCCGGTCTCTGGGGCCGCCTGTCGCCCGGCCGGTTCCCGGGTGGCCTGGCCGCCCTGGCGCAGGTCGGAGCCGAGGGCGGGATCGGCATCGGGCTGTGGGTGGGGCCCTTCGGCGGCTACGGCGAGCGGCAGGAGGCCCGGGTGGCCTGGGGCGCGGGACAGGGATACGAGGTCGAGACCGCCTACCGGCTGCTCTGCGTCGCCGGCGACACCTACCGGGCCCACCTGGCCGCGGCGATTATCGACCGGACGCGGGCCGGTGTCGGCTACTGGAAGCTCGACGGCGTCCGCTTCGGCTGCGCCGACACCGGCCACGGCCATCCCGTGGGCGCCGGAGCCCGCACCCACCAGATGGACCGTTTCGCCGCGCTGCTCTGCGACGTCCGGACCGTGCGGCCGGAGGTGGTCCTGGCCTTCACCTCGGGCTCCAACCCCTCGCCCTGGTGGCTCACCACCGCCGATTTCCTCTGGCGCGGGGGCCTGGACGACTCGGCCGCGGACCACCCCGGCTCCCGGCTCGACCGCTTCGCCACCTACATCGACACCTGCCTCGACGCCTACCGCCACGCCGCGGTGCCCGTCTCCGCACTGGTCAGCTTCAGCGTGGTCGAGTCGGCCGCGGCCGGCTACCGCGAGGCCGACGGCGACGGCGATTTGGCCGGCTGGGAACGGCACTGCTGGATGGCCGTCGGCCGCGGTACCCTGCACCACGACCTCTACGTCGCTCCCGACTCGCTCTCCGACGCCGAGTGGGACGTGCTGGCCCGGGCGCTGGCGTGGGCGAGGGACCACCAGGGTGTCCTGGCCCGGAGCCGGATGGTCCTGGGCCGGCCGGGAGCGGGCGAGCTGTACGGCTTCGTCGCCCGGCGGGACGGCGCGGCCACGGCATGCCTGCGCAACCCGTCGCCCGAGACACGCACGGTCGAGCTGCGTTGGGCCGACCTGCTCGGCCTGGCCGGCGACGCCCCCCTGGCCCTGGAGACGGTCTGGGGCGGGCGCACCGCCGACCCCGACGACACCACGCTGACCCTGGATCCCTTCGAAGTGCTCCTGATCGCCGCGGCGCGTTGAGAACCCTGACCGACGAGGAGGTCCGGGCCGCGCTGGACGGCCTCGGCGGCTGGGTGCTCGACGGGGCCCGGATCACCCGTGAGTACCGACTGGCCGGCTTCCCCGAGGCCATCGCCTTCGTCGTGCGCGTCTCCTATGCGGCCGAGGCGGCCGACCACCACCCCGACCTGGACATCCGGTACGACCGGGTGCGGGTGTCACTGACCACCCACAGTGAGGGTGGGGTCACGTCGAAGGACCTGGACCTGGCCCGGACCGTGCAGTCGATCGCTGCGGCACCCGGCCCGGCCGCACCCATGGCCGACGGGTAGGGTCCCTCCCATGCCCCTCCACGACGGGATCGTCGGACCGGTCCCCGAAGGCCGCGACGCCGAGGAGTACGACAAGCTCCGGCGCCGGGTGCTGTGGACCATGCCGTCCGGGTTGTACGTCGTCGGCAGCCGGGCGGGCGAGCGGCGCAACGCCATGACCCTGAACTGGGCCACCCAGGTCAGCTCCGACCCCAAGCTGGTGGCCATCGGGGTGGAGAAGAGCGCCCTCACCCACGACCTGATCGCCCGGGGCGGGGCCTTCAGCCTGTGCGTCATCGACCGGGAGGACCGCGCCGTGGTGCGCAAGTTCACCAAGCCGGTCGAGGTCGACGAGGGGGTGTCCACCATGAACGGCTTCGCGTTCCACGACGGGCCGACCGGCGCGCCGATCCTCGACATGGCCGTCGCCTGGGTCGACTGCCGCCTGCACCAGCAGGTCGACCTCGGCGACCACACGCTGTTCATCGGCGAGATCGTCGACGCCGGGTTCCAGAAGCCCGAGGAGACACCGGTCCTGCGCATGGAGGACACCCGCATGAACTACGGAGGCTGATCCCCCCTCCGTGCGGCTGGCCAGCTTCAACGTCCTGCACGGTCGCTCGTTGGCCGACGGCGAGGTGTCGACGTCCCGCCTGGCCGGGGCCTGCGCCACCCTGGCCGCCGACGTGCTGGGCCTGCAGGAGATCGACCGGGGCCAGCACCGGTCCGGTGGGGTGGACCAGACGGCCGCGGTTGCCGAGGCCACCGGCGCGGTGGCGTGGCGGTTCGAGCCGGCCCTGATCGGCGAGCCGGGCGCCGCCTGGCGGGCCGCGGTCGACGGGGATCACCACGGCCCGCCCGTCGACGGGGGCGGCCCGGCCCAGGCCGGCTACGGGGTCGGGATCGTCTCCCGCCTGCCCGTGCGGGCCTGGCACGTCGTGCGGCTGCGGGCGGCCAGGGTGCGGGCGCCGGTGTACGTCCCGGGGCGGCGGGGCGGGTTGATCCTCCTGCCCGACGAGCCCCGGGTGGCCCTCGCCGCCGAGGTCGACGGCCCCTCCGGCCCGCTGGTGGTGGCCAGCACCCACCTGTCGTTCGTCCCGGGCTGGAACGTGGTTCAGCTGCGGCGGGTGACCCGGGCCCTGGCCGCCCTCGGCCTGCCCTGCGTGCTGCTGGGGGACTTCAACATGCCCGGGGGCATCCCGGCGTGGACGACGGGTTGGCGCGCCCTGGCCAAGGTCCGCACCTTCCCGGCGGCCAAGCCGTCGATGCAGATCGACCACGCCCTGGGTCACGGCCACCTGCCCGAGGTCGGTGCCGGATCCGCCGTCGAGCTGGCCCTGTCGGACCATCGCGCCCTCGTCGTGGACTTCATCTAGGGTGATCGGATGGCAGTGCGCGCCCTCGACAACGCCTCCTGGGGCTTCGAGTCGGCGTGCTTCGTGTGCGAGCCGACCAACCCCCACGGCCTGCGCATCCCGTACTTCCACGACGACGAGGCG
>JALYYN010000308.1 GCA_030946525.1 Actinomycetota bacterium
TAGCCCTCGTAGGTGCGCACCCGGCCCGGCTTGGACGGATAGCCCACCTTGTAGATCCGGTCGATGCGCCCGGGGCGCAGGAGGGCCTCGTCGAGGCTCTGGGGCATGTTCGTCGCCATCATGATGAGCATCCGGTACTTGGGAGGCGACTTGGGCTTGAGGCCCAGGGTCTTGCGCACCACCCGGTTCATGAAGCCCTTCGGCTTCTTCAGCCCCGACATCTCGGCCAGCAGGGCCTGCAGGGTGCCCATCCCACCGCCGCCCATGCCCATGGGCATGACCCGGTCGAGGCGCCGGCGCTCCGGCTCCGGCCCGCTGCTGGCGTCGAGCCAGGTCTGCAGGGTGGTGCTGGCCGTCTGCGGGTCGACGTAGGACAGGCCGTTGCAGCTCATCGCCGTGGCGAACGGCCCCGATCCGGGGTGACTGTGCATCCCTGTCATCTGGCCGCCGCCGAAGACACCGCCGGGGGTGAGGGCGCCGCGGCTGCCCAGGGAGTCGGCCTCGTCGAAGAAGACGATCACCCCGCCGTAGCGCACGGCCAGTTTGCGCAGCTTGCGGAACAGGCTCTTGACCTTCAGGATGCCGACGCCCATGAACATGGCGTTGAACGCGCCGGGGTCGACGAAGACGTAGGGCCGGCCGGTCTCACCGGCGACCGCCTCGGCCATGAGGGTCTTGCCGGTGCCCGGGGGGCCCCAGAGGAGGAGCCCGCCGGGGACGTAGCCGCCCCGCTTCTCGATGGACTCGGGGTCCTCGAGGAAGACGATGTTCTCCTTGATCTTCTCCAGCACCGAGTCCTGGCCCCAGACGTCGGAGAAGCGGGTCTTGATGTCGTCGGGGAAATAGACCTCGGTGCCGCCCCGGGACAGGAACCAGAACATGGCGCCGAACTCGAGGATGACGAAGATCACGCCGGTCATGAGCTGGAAGACCAGCGGGAGCGCCCGGAAAAGGGTGATGGGCAGCTGCACCAGCGCCAGGGCGGGAGAGGTGTGCAGGATGGAGGCCAGCACCATGTCGACCAGGAACAGGGCGAAGACCAGGCGCACGGTGCGGCCGGCGCGGTAGCGCTTCCAGTCGTTCATCTTCGCCGACCGCCGTTCCAGGCCACCGAAGAAGTGGTGTGACCAGAACCGGAAATAGGGCGCCGACCGCTCACAGATGAGGTAGTGGATCTGGCGGACCAACTCGATGGCGATGAGCGCGAGTAGCCACCACTTCGACGTCGCCTGCTCGCGCATCGCCTCGCGGAACGGAAGGATCGGGTTGTCGCCGGTGGCGGCCAGGACGAAGACGAACCACAGGACGCCGAGGAGAACGAGGATCTTGCTCCGGTCCCACGCGCTCATCGGCTTGCGGGTCGTGCGGTCCTCCAGCCGCTCACGGCTCTTGAAGGCGAACGCCGGCCCTGCGTCGGGCGTGGGCAGGCCCGCCGGTTCGATGCTCGTGTCAGGCATGGGTCAGTCCTTCGCTTTGACGGTGAACGACTTGGAGATCTCGGTGAACAAAGCGTTGTGCAGGAGGAACTGGCTCTCGCTCGACCGGATCAGCAGGACGTAGAGCCGCTGGGAACGGGCGTCGACCAGCGTCGTCTGGTCGAAGGCGTAGAACGAGGACGACGTGTCGGGCCGCAGGACGTACCGAAGGTGGACCCCGTGGACACCGTTGGGGAGGTTCAGCTCGGTTTCGTCGATGGGGCGGAAATTCGCGGTGGTGGAGCCGTTCACGCCCACGCTGCTGGCGGCCAGGGTGTCGGCGGCCATCTGCTTCTGCGCGTCGTAGTTGATCACCACGTTGCGGAGGGATGCCAGGCTGACCTGCTCGCGCTCGGCGGCCTCGAGCTGGCGCACGCTCACCTCGACGACCGGATCGTCGACCAGGCTCAGGGTGTGGTCCACCGAGGGGGCAGGGTCGGCGTCGAAGGCCACCCGCCACTGGTACTGGCGGTTGACCAGGATGTCGATGAGCGACGAGGGCTGGTTGGCCTCCCGGGCCGCGCTCAGCTCGGCGCCGGTCAGTTCCTGCTGGTTGAACCTCCTCCAGTCCCTCGGCACCTTGAGGTAGGTCTGGCTGGTCGAATTGGCGACGTACTGGAACTGTGAGCTCCCGCAGCCGGAGAGGATGACCAACAGCGCGACCGCGCCGAATACGGGCCTCCACCGGGGCCGGACGGCAACGGGACGTGCCGATCCGGTGCGAGAGGTACGCACACGGCGAAGCTTACCGGCGTCCGATCGATTTCTCGCCCCAACCGCACGACCTTCACACCCCGGTAATCTCCCCCGGGCCCATGGTCCACCAACGCCGGCTCCGCTTCGGGGCCCAGATCTCCTTCGCGGCCTCGGCGCAGGACTGGGTGGCCAAGGCCCGGCGGGTCGAGGAACTGGGCTACGCCACCCTCTGCGTCCCGGACCACTTCGACGACCAGCTGGCCCCTTTCCCGGCCCTGGTCGCGGCGGCGGCGGCGACGTCGACCCTCCGGGTGGGGACCATGGTGCTCGACAACGACTACCGCCACCCCCTGGTGGCCGCCAAGGAGGCGGCCACCGTCGACCTGCTCTCGGGGGGCCGCCTCGAACTGGGGTTGGGCGCGGGATGGCTGACCCGGGATTACGAGCAGTCCGGCATCGCCTGCGACCCCGCGGCGGTGCGCATCGACCGCCTGGAGGAGGGCGTGGCGGTGATCAAGGGCCTGCTGGCGGGCGGGCGGTTCTCCTTCGCCGGCAGCCACTACACCGTCACCGGCCACCCGGGGACCCCCCGGCCGGTCCAGTGGCCCCGCCCGCCCATCCTGATCGGCGGGGGCGGCCGTCGTGTCCTGTCGCTCGCCGGTCGGGAGGCCGACATCGTGAGCGTGAACTTCGACCTGCGTTCCGGCTCCATCGGTCCCCAGGTCGGCGCCACCGCCACAGCGGCCGCCACCGCGGAGAAGCTGCGGTGGGTCCGCGAGGCCGCCGGCGACCGGGCCGACGACATCGAGCTGTCGCACACTGTCTACCTCAGCATGGTCACCGACGACCGGGAGGCGGCGGCGGGCGGGCTTGGCGTCGGGTTCGGGTTGTCGGCCGAGGAGGTCCTGTCCATGCCGAACTTCGCCATCGGCACGGTCACCGAGATCGCCGACGAGCTCGAGCGCCGCCGGGACGAGCTGGGCTTCTCCTACGTGGTGGTCGGCGGCGAGTGCTACGAGGCCATGGCGCCCGTCGTCGCCCGCCTGGCGGGCGCATGACGAGCACAGTCGCCCGCCTGGCGGGCGCATGATGTCGACCGAGCTGTCCCTCGACACGTCGGGCCGCCACGTGGTCGACATCACCGCGGGGGTCGTCGAGTTCTGCCGTCCGCTGGGAGACGGGCTGCTGTCAGTCTTCGTTCCCCACGCCACCGCCGGAGTGGCCCTCATGGAGACCGGCTCGGGGTCGGAGGCTGACCTGGAGGAGGCGCTGGACCGGCTGCTGCCCCGGGACGACCGGTGGCGGCACCGGCACGGCGGAGTCGGGGCACGGGGCGGACCACGTGCTGCCGGCCTTCGTCAGCCCGTCGCTGGTCATCCCCGTCGACGGCGGCCGGCCTCTGCTGGGCACCTGGCAGAGCGTCGTCCTCGTCGACCTGAACGACGACAACCCCCGGCGCCGGGTGCGGCTCAGCTTCCTCGCCGGCTGACATCTCCTGGGATTTCAGGTGCCGCAGCCCTCCGGGCTAGGTGTCGCGGTGCTCGCTGCGGACGATCTCCTTCTCGTCCTCGACGGCCTCGTCGGACACGTCGGCGACCGCGCTGTCCGGGTCGGCCGCCTCCTGCTCGACCCGGCCCT
>JALYYN010000316.1 GCA_030946525.1 Actinomycetota bacterium
ATCTGTAGGACGAGACTGTTTCTGAGCAATGGCGAGAATAGATGAGCACTGGTTGAGCAATCGACGTGGGTCGGCGAGTTCCACCGGTCGGTGCACGCGTGGCGGGCATGATGCCCGTTGCGCACGAGCGCCTCGACCGTCTCGAAATCCGCCGGCAACGTCACGCCCTGGTCATATCCTTCCCAAGGTGACCACGCCGCCCCTCCGTAACTTGACGACGAACACCCATGGACTCCGGAGAAGGACGGGCTAGCGACGTGGCACTGCTCACCTATCGGCAGATCGAGTGCTCGAGGTGTGGAGCGGCGCGAATCGTTGCGGCACCATGCCCGGATTGCGGCGCTCCCGCCGACGCACGAGAGGCCGATCCGAGGCACCAAGCGCGGGCGCGTCGTGCTCGCCGTGCGATCGCGATCCTCGAAACCACACCCCCAGTCGGGGCCTACCGGATCGCCGATCTTGAGGATGTGACCCGTCTTGTCACGCAAGTAGGCGACTGGCTCCACACGTTCTTGGGGGCGCTGGATGCCGCAGCCGAGCCCGGTCCGGCAGGTGATCTTCCTCTCGACGCGCTGACACAGGAGCTTGCTGAACTGCACGTGGGAATCGCGACTGCCACGGTGCTCCGGCCGTGGACCACCCTGTGGAAACACGTCACGGAGCTCGTGCAGCGGATGGACGAAGTAGCGAGGGCTTACATCGGGGCGCTCGATGCCAGCCTTCCCCGCGATGCTCAGCGCCTCGCAAGACGGGGCCAAGAGGCGATTGACGCCGCCCGCGAGTGCCTCGCCCGGGTATCGGAGCTCGAGGCCCGGATGGCGAGGCTCTCTGGCGCCTCGACTGTGGCAGAGCGTCTCCAACTGGAAGCGCGGGAGTTGTACGGATCGACTGGCGCGGAGTCGATCATCGAACTATGCGGGTCAGGCGAAGCGACCTACAAGGAGTTCAGTCGGACAGCGACAGAGGTATCGCCGGCGGTCGGGCTCCTCCTCGGAGTCATCGACGTTGAAGCCACCACCTTTCTCAGTCGAGGGCGCTTTATTGCGGCTGGTCGAGAGGTACTGGCCGCTCTCGGGCGCCGCCCGGCATCCGCTGACCCGGCGTTCCGAGATTCAGATTGGCTCGACGAGTATCGAGATGCGACCCAACGCCTCTTTGACGCCTCGGTCGATTACGCAGCGATGTTCCAGGCGGCGAGGCGCGACCGGGACGCCGTACGATCCATAATTGCGCTTGGGCATACCCTCATCGAAGGGCCTGGAAGGCGCTACCTCAGCTTGGTGCTCAGCGCCGTCGGCACGAGACCCAGAGCGAGCCTCGTGAATGAGGATGCCTTCGCTGTGGTGAAAATGGCAGCACAGGCTGGTATGCCGATTACGAGCGAAGGGTTTCCAGCGGCACTTCGCCGTGCCAAGGCCCATGAGAGTTGGGAGTTCGACAACGGACGTGTCCGGCTTGATGTCAAGGAGCCCGCGCTCGACCCTTTGGACTTGGTGGACCGGGTGCTTGGGCTATTTGAATCGGTCATTGCTCTCCACTGCGCGATCGGCGTAGCACTTGTTGAGGCTGGGGTCCCAGAGTCGGCTGCCATTCCCACGATCGACCTCGGGTTCACTTCCGAGGAGATGCTCGCCACCGTCCTCGAGCTTACGGACCTGAAGACCAGAACAGTGGAGATCGATGGTGAGCGCCTCTCGTGCGAGTGCGTGGGCACGTTGAATCGTGCGGCAATTTCCCGCATCGGCATGCTGACGCCATGGCTCCCAGAGCCCGTTCGACATATCCGCATCGAAGCTCATGCGGACGAGTCCGTGCACATCATGGAAGGACCGGCCGAGCCGCTCCGGAAGTTCTCGACGAGCGTCGACCCCTTGGAGCATAGCGCCGACTTCCTTGTCATCTGCGCCGAGTGGAGCCTCGATGGGGAGCCGGTGCTGTCGGATGACCACCTCAGGAAATGGACAGCGATGCAGGCAGGCGAGGCGTTGAGGCTCGACATCCGGGATCGGACCCACGGCCTTCGCCGTCTGATGCGCCTAGCGAAGGATCTTGGTCTGATCGACATGGTTGATGCTCTGGCGGCCGCCATCGCCATCTCCAGGGCCATCGCTCTTGACGCCCCTCCAGCTGCCGATCTGTCGGAGCGGCTGGCGCCGCTGATCGAGTGGGAGAAGCGTAGGTTGCCAGGCCCCTTCTAGGAATTGCTCACGAATGCTCTGCTCGTTGGCCACTGCAGCCGCCCTGTTGCTCAACTTCCAGGCAGACGGAGTGCTCAGAAACAGCCGCGTCCTACAGTTATCTCTCTCCTTTTAGGTTCCGGACGAAGGTGGTGAAATCCCCGCACGTGGCGAGCACTTGGCGAACGTCTCTGCGTGCGACGTCAGAGATCACAATGCCGGTGGCTCGGGAGGCGAGATCGCCGACGCTGGCCGCTCGAGTCTGGTTACGAGCATGCAGCACGACCTCGTGACCGAGGTCGTGCACCTCCTGCGCGGCGCCAACGCCGAGCCCAGCGGTCGGGCCCGTGATCAGAACCCGACGTGGCGACGGCCATGGCGGCCACGGCCTTGAGCCAGCCGGCGTAGAGGCGAGGTGGGTGGTGCAGCGACCGTGACCAGGCTGCGTTCTTTCGGTGTCACCGTCAGCGCGCCTCCACACCTCGCCGAACAGCACATAATCGGTGAAGGGACAAGCGCCGGCGCGAAGTCCCCGAGCAGGCGGTGTGCTCCGGATGGCTGCCGGTTGGTGGTGTCGGTCATCGGTCTGCCTGGGTGATCTGTGGATGGATGACCACGGTCGTCGTGTTGGCCTGCACAACGACTAGCGATGCGCCCCGCCACATTCCCGCCCGGGTAGGTCGGGACCGATGGGCTCCGGCGCCAGCCAGCATGCCTGCATCGGGCCCAACACCTCGTCCTGCCCGTCCGGGCACTGCGCCGGCGCGCTGGCCTTCTCCCTGGGGATGGCGCAGGCGAACCTGGCTCATCGCCCTCTTTTCGCCGCGACGTTCGCCGCCGAGTGGTCCCTCGTGCGCAGCCCGGCCCTTTACCCGAGCGACATCCTCGCCGAGGCCGTGATCTCGGCCGAATCCGGACGACGGCGCCGCGCGCAGCGCAGCCGATCAGCGCGGGCCCGAGTAGCGCTGGCGACGAACCGATCCGAGGTCCAGGCTCTACAGGATGAACACCCATGTCGGCAGCGACGACGGGCGGACCCAGCGGGAGCGGATGCTGGCCGGCGAGCTGTACCTCTCGGCCGATCCCGAGCTCGCCGCCGATTCGCTCCTGGCCGGCCGGCTCCAGCGGGAGTTCAACACCACGCCCGCCGACGCAGAGGACGAGCGGCGGCGGATCCTCGCCCAGCTCCTCTCCGAGTTCGGCCCGGACAGTGAGATCCGGCCGCCGTTCTACTGCGACTACGGCTACCAGATCCGGATCGGCGCCCGCTGCTTCGCCAACTTCGGATTGGTGGCGCTCGACGTGGCGTCGATCACCATCGGCGACGACGTGCAGATCGGGCCCAACGTGCAGCTCCTGACGCCGACCCACCCTGTCGAGGCTGAGCTCCGACGCGCCGGATGGGAAGCGGCGGAGCCGATCACGATCGGCGCGAACGCCTGGCTCGGGGGCGGCGTCATCGTGCTCCCAGGGGTGACGATCGGGGAGAACGCCGTCGTCGGCGCCGGCTCCGTCGTGACCCGCGACCTCCCCGCCGACGTCGTCGCCATGGGAAACCCCGCCCGCGTGGCCCGCTTACTGTAGATCCCTTGTCCCGCCGGGTCTCCAACGTCTAGCTTCGATGTCGACCGGCAACGCACTCTCACAGGCGGGGACATTCATGGCACGTGCGTCCACGGCCCGTGGGGCTCGCTGACCGTGGGCGAGCATCCCAACGTCGCCATCGTCAAACGGGCCTGCGTGGCATCCAGAAAGGGCGACCGGACCGCGGCGGACCTCTTCCGAGACGATGCGAGGAGGCGCACGATGACGGTCCGGCTCGGCGATGAGGCACCCAACTTCACGGCGGAGACGACCCAGGCGGGCATCGACTTCCGCGACTACGTGGGTGACGGCTGGTGCGTGCTCTTCTCCCACCCCAAGGACTTCACCCCGGTGTGCACCACGGACCTGGGGGCCATGGCCAGGCTCGGCCCGGAGTTCGCGGCGCGGGACACCAGGGTCATCGGGCTGAGCGTCGACCCGCCAACTGGAACAATGGCGACGACGTGATCATCCTGCCCTCGCTCTCCGACGCCGAGGCCCGCGAGCGCTTTCCGGAGGGCTGGGACGCGCCGCGGCCGTACCTGCGCGTCGTCCCCCGGCCCGGGCGCTAGGTCGGCCGTGGCGACGCCCGTCGGGCCGGTGCCCCGCGATCCGAACGACCCCGACTTCTGGGACGACTGGGACGAGGACGGCGACGAGGAGGTGGTCGCCGGCCCCGGGTACGGGTGGCCCGTCCGGCTCATCGCGCTCGTGGTGGTCATCGGCATCGCCGCGCTGTACGTCCTGGCCCGCTGACAGCTCGATCGGAGGACGCCGGGTCAGAGGCCGTGGGTGAGGTGGACGTACGCAGGGCCCAGCACGACGATGAACACGGTCGGCAGGATGCAGAACACCAGAGGGAAGATCACCTTCACCGGCAGCTTCATGGCCCGTTCCTCGGCCCGGAACCGCCGCTTCTCGCGCTGCTCGCCGGCCTGCGCCCGTAGCACCCGGGAGATCGGGACCCCGTAGCTGTCGGCCTGGATGACGGCATGGACGAACTGCCGCAGTTCGGGGACATCGGTGCGGATCAGCAGGTTGTCCAACGCCTCCCGTCGCGGCACACCGACCCGTAGCTCCTGCAGCAGCAAGGTGATCTCCTCGGCCAGCGGCCCATGGCCGGAGCGGGCGATCCGGGCCAGGGCGGCGTCGAAGCCCAGCCCCGCCTCCACGCAGATGGTCAGCTGGTCGAGGGTGTCGGGCAACTGGTTCCCGATGACGAGCTGACGGGCGCGGGCCATCCGGGCGAGGATCGCATCCGGCCCCACGTAGCCGACGGCGCCGGCGCACAGGGCGACGAGGACGGATGACCGGGAGCCGGAGCGGGCGGCCCAGAGCAGCCCACCGGTGAGGAGCCCCCCGCCCAGTCCGAACTTCGTCGCCATCATACTTTCCAGGGACCAGGGCAGCCCCGAGAGCTCGATGCGGCGTTCCACCGCGGTGACCGTTCCGGCCGGGCTGAGCCGGCGGATGGGCCCGCCGAGACGGCGGAGAAGGGGGTGCAGGATGCGCTCGACCGGTGACCGGGCGAGGACCAGGCCCCGCACGTCCTCGGCCCGGACCGGCCCGGCCCGGAGGTTCCGGACGACCCGCCGTTCGGTCGCCCGATCGGAGAGGAGGGAGTACAGGAGGGTGGGAACGGACAGGATGACCGCGAGGGCGGCGACCACGACGTACAGGGGCACGGGCTCGCTCCTAGAAGATGGGCTTGACGATCCGGCGCAACCACAGTCCCCCGACGACGAGGAGCGTGCCGGCGACAGCAAGGAGCTTGTAACCGGTACCCGATCCGAACAGGGGGCTCAGGTAGTCAGGGTTGGTGACGGCCATGATGCCGCCCAGGCCGAAGGGCAGGATCATCAGCACCCACGCCGACATGCGTCCCTCGGCGCTCAGGGCCGAGACCTGACGGCGGATGCGGGTGCGGTCGCGGATGGTGCCGGCGACCGAGTCGAGGACCTCGGCCAGGTCGCCACCCACGTCCCGCTGGATCTCGATGGCCTGGACCACCCACTTGAAGTCCTCGCTCACCATCCGGTCGGCCAGGGCGGTGAGGGCCTCCACGAAGTCGCGTCCCAACCGTGTCTCGAGCGCCATCCGGCGGATCTCCTCGGCCGTGGGCGACTCCGCCTCGCGAGCCACGGTGTCGATGCCCTGGGCCAGCCCGTGCCCGGCGCGCAGGCTGCCCGCGAGGATCTGGAGCGTCTCGGCCAGTTGCTCGGTGAACCGCTTGCGGCGCCGCCGGGCCATGAAGTCCAGGCCCACCCTGGCCAGGAGCGGAACGACGGCGGCCAGGATCACGCCGGACAGAGGGGACAACAGCGCCCAGGCGGCGCCGAGGAGCACAAGGTCGGCGGCGACCACACCGAGCAGCAGCTCGCCGGGCCGGATGTCGATCCCGGCCGCCTCGAGGGCACCGGCCACCGAGGCGACGCCGCCGCTGCGCCGGAGCACCTTGTCCGCCACCGCCTCTGCCCGGTCGGCGGCCTCGGCCAGCCCGGGACCGGGCCGGCGGGACACCAACCCGCGCGCTCGGGGGGTCCGCTCGCCGAGGGACAGCAGGAGCAGCACGAGCAGGGCGGCGCCGCACAGGCCTCCACCGGCGACGAGGGCCCAGACTCCCAGGGGGGAGGATGCCGGAGCACTGCGGGCGGGGACGAGGGTCGTGGGGCTCGGGGCGAGCGCAGCCGGGAGCTCGAGGTGCGGGCGGGCGACGGCCCGCACACCCTGGGCTTCGACCACCACGTCGATGTCGGTGGCGCCCCGTGCCTGCGACACGTAGGTCACGCTGTACTGGCGGACCAGCTGCTTGGCGATGACGTCGAACGCCCCGGCCAGCGCGGTGGGGTCGGACGCGGGGACCACCCGGCCGCTGGACGCGGATGTCAGCTGCCGCAGGGCGCCGGCGTTGCTCTCACTGGTCAGCAGCTCGACGGCGTACAGCGGCACCCGAGCCGCAGCCAGCGCCGCCGCCGTGGCGGTGAGGGATGCGGCACTGGCCGTATCCCCACCGTCGGTGAGCAGCACGACCACCCGTTGGCTGCCGGCATCGGCCGGAAGCTGGGTCAGCGAGGCGGCGAGGGCGTCGTAGAGCGCTGTCTGCCCGGTGGCGATGAGACCGGCGACGGCCGCGACCTGGGCGGCCCGATCGGACGAGCGGGCGCTGACGACCTTCGAGGTGGCCCCGAAGCCGACCACCGACACGGGCACCGAGGCGGGGAGCTGGGCGAGGAACGACCGGGCAGCGGCCTTGGCCGCGGCCAGGGGGGCGCCGACCATGCTGCCCGAGGTGTCGATGGCCAGGGCGACCTGGAGTTGGTCCGCCGCCAGGGGCACCACCCGCGCCGGCCGGAACTGGCCGCCTTCGGTGACCCGGAAGGCCCCGTCGGTCAGGACCTGGTCGCCGAGCTGCGCCGGCGCGGCCACCACCATCCGGACGTCCGGGTAGGCGCTGACGTCGGAGCTCACCACGGTGAGCGCCTCGTCGGCGCGGGCGACCATCGGAAGCGGGACCAGGCCGGCGAGGGCCACCAACGACAGCGATGCGAGCAGCGTCGCCCGTCTCATCGGGACCGGAGCTCCTGCATCGGGTCGGCGGACCCGAGCAGGCGGGCCGGAACGGCGAGGCCCTCCGCCTTGAGCCGGTCGGCGAAGGCGGGCCGGATGCCGGTGGGGACGAGCGAGGCATGCAGTAGGCCGTCGTCGCCGAGGTCGGTGCCGTGGTCCATGGTGAAGATGTCCTGCAGGGTGATCGTGCCCGACTCCATGCCCGTGACCTCGGTGAGGTGGGTGACCCGCCTTGTGCCGTCGCGCAGGCGGCTCAGGTGCACGATGAGATGGATGGCCGACGCGATCTGCTCACGGATGGCCTTCGACGGCAGGTCGAGGCCGGCCATCAGCACCATGGTCTCCAGGCGGGCCACCGCGTCCCGTGGCGTGTTGGCGTGCAGGGTCGACATGGACCCCTCGTGGCCGGTGTTCATGGCCTGGAGCATGTCGAGGGCCTCCCCGCCACGGACCTCGCCGACGATGATGCGGTCGGGGCGCATCCGGAGCGAGTTGCGCACGAGGTCCCGGATGGTCACCTCACCGCGCTCCTCGATGTTGGCCGGGCGGCTCTCCAGGCGGACGAGGTGGGCCTGCACCAGCTGCAGCTCGGCCGAGTCCTCGATGGTGACGATGCGCTCCTTCTCCGGGATGAAGGAGGAGAGCACGTTCAGGAGGGTGGTCTTGCCGGTGCCAGTGCCCCCGGTCACGAGGATGTTCAGTTTGCCCAGCACGCACAGGCTCACCAGCTCGGCCAGGCGGGGCGTCAGCGTCTTGAGGCGGATGAGGTCGTCCACCCGCAACGGCACCTTGGCGAACTTGCGGATGGTGAGGGTCGGGCCGTCGATCGCCAGGGGAGGCAACACCGCGTTCACCCGGGACCCGTCGGCCAGGCGGGCGTCGACCATGGGCGAGGACTCGTCGATGCGGCGGCCGACCTGGCCGACGATCCGCTCGATCACCCGGCGCAGATGATCGTCGAAGAGGAACCTGCTCCCGGTGGCATAGAGCCGGCCGGCGCGTTCGACGTAGATGGGCCGGGTCCCGGTCACCATGATCTCGCTGACCTCGGGGTCGGCCAGAAAGCTCTCGAGGGGACCGAGGCCCAGGACGTCCTCGCTGATGTCGTCGACCAGTCGCTGGCGCTCGGCCGGCGACAGGGGGGCACGGTCGGCCTGGAGGACCGAGCCGAGCTCCTCGATGACCATCCGGTGCAACTGCTCCTCCGTCATGTCCGGCCGGAACAGCCGGCCCCCCAGCTTGGCGAACAGCGCCTCCTGGGTCCGCTGCTTGATGGCGGTGAGCGGATCGGCCGAGGGTCGGGCTCCGCCGTCGGGGCCGCCCTTGGCCGTGGCCGGCGGTTTCAGGCCCGGGCGTTCCCCGGCGGCGGCATCCGCCGGGCGCACCGCGCCGGCCTCCTTCAGGCGCTGATTGAGCTTCATCGGCCGTCCTTCCTGGCGAAGCGCCGGGTCCGTGCGGGCGCCGTCGCGACGACCGGGGGCGCTTCCGCGAAGTGGGACGCAAACTCGACGAGCGCCCGGCCCGCCGGCGACCGCGGATCCGATACCACGATGGGCGAGCCCTGGTTGATGGAGATCTGCACGTCCCGCGACGTGGGGACCGATGCCTCGACGGGGAGACCGATGGTGGCCTCGATGTCACGGTCAGAGAGCCCCACCTTGTCGTCCGACCGATTGAGCACCAGGTGGCGACGCTGCCTGGTCATGCCGAGCAGGTCGATCGCGTCGAGCGCCTTGCGCAGCCCGCGGACGCTGGGCACGTCGGTCACGCAGACCAGCACCAGGTCGTCCGAGCGCTCGGCCGCGGCCAGGGCGTACTCGTCGAGGCCGGCGCTCGTGTCCACTACCACGTAGGCGAACTCGGCAGCCAGGATGTCGACCACGTGGCCGGCGGTGTCGGCGGAGACCTCGTCCGCCTCGGCCGGGAAGTGGGGGCCGACCAGCGCGTAGAGCCCGGTGGGGTGCGGCTCCAGGAACACCTTGATGGCGGTGCTGTCCAATTTCCCCTCCGCCCGGGCGGCGTCGGCCATGGTCGACTGCGGGCCGAGCCCCAGTGCGCTGGCCACGTCGCCGAACTGGAGGTCCAGGTCGACGATCGCCACCCGCCCCGGGGCAGACGCCGCCAGTCTGGCGGCCAGATTGGTGGCCACGGTGGTCTTGCCGGCGCCGCCTTTGGGGGACATGACGGTGATCACGCGTCCACGGGGAGCCTCCTCCCGGACGACCGGCGGCGCGGCGCTGGCGCTGACCTGTCGGCGGGCGGCGGCCGCGCCCGCCCGGGTGAGGGCCTGGACGATCTGCTCGTCGTCGGCGGCGGTCGGGATGATCTCCCGGACACCGGCCCGCAGGGCCTGCTCCCACATCCGGGTGGTGGCCTTGGCCACGAGCACGACACAGATCTCGGGGAACAGAAGGTCGAGCGCTGCGGCCAGCGCCACGGCGACGGCGGCCGTCACTCGCGGACCGATGACCACCACCGCCGGGCGACGGTGGGCGATCTCCCGTGCCGCCGCCTCGGGCTTCAGTCGGGGCAGGCCCTCGTCCCACCACCGCTCGGCGTCGAGGTCGCCGTCGAAGGCCCGCTTGACCTGGGCCTCGAACTCGTTGTCCGGCGTGACCAGCAGCGTACCGATCACAGGTTCACCCCGACCCGGGTCTGGACCTTCGTTCCGCCCTCGCCGGCCTCCTTCGGCTCCCAGGACAGCCAGACGCGGCCATGCTCGGCGGCGAAGACGACCCGCTCGACCGACGGCCCGTCCAGGGCCAGCGTGACCAGCAGCTTGCCGGTCGGGGCGTTGCCCTGGACCGTGGCCGGGACGGGGACGCCGAGCTCCGTCCGCACGTCCGTCACCGCCACCTTCTGGAGGATGAGGTGGGTGTTCTCCGGGTCGTCGAAGGAGGCGAGCACGCCGACGCTGTCCCCTCCGCGCACCTGGCCGGCCATGGCCCGGACCGGATCCAGGAGGATCGTGACCTGCAGCAGGCCGGGGGGCACGCCGAGACGGCTGGCCTCGGCCGCAGTCGCGAACCTGCCCTGCACGAGCTGCTCGCCAGGGAGGAGGTCGACGGCGGTCACCCGCCCGGCGATCGGCGCGAGGGTGGCGACCGCGCCCTGGGCGAGGACGTTGTCCGGCACCTGTTCCATCTTCACCTTGCCGGAGATGTCCTCGGACCTGGTGCCCTTCGGGATGGTGTCGGTGACGACGAGCACGCCGGCCGTCTTCTCCTTCGCCACGGCCCGCCGCTCGGCGGTGCGGACATAGGTCACCAGCAGGCCCGTGCCCATCCCGGCCAGGATCACCGAGGCGACAACGCCGACGAGCTTGCGTCGCTTGATCATTGGGTTCTGTGCTCCTAGCTGACGAGGAAGACGCGGGAGGCGCCGAAGTCGGTGCCTCCGGCTACCCCGGTCGACGTGACGAACTTGACGAAGGTGCCGGCGATGCAGCTTGCCGAGCTGCCGCACGGACGGGGCGAGCTCTCGTCGCCGGGGAAGCCCCAGCCGGTGAGGTGGAAGGCGGCGAAGCCGACGATCCTGTAGACGGTGTTGTTGCCGTTGCCGGTGACCTGGACGAACACCGGGACGAGCACGTCCGTGCCGGCGATCGTGCTCAGGCAGCCCTTCGGGCCCGACTTCCCGGGATCGCCGGTGGCGAGCATCCCGGCGGTGAACGTCGTCGCCGGGCAGGTGCCGTCCAGCCAGCCGAAGGCACCGGCGGCGTCCTTCGACCCGCAGGTCGGGTTGCCGGCGAACAGGATGACGGAATACGTCCCGATGCTGAGCTTCTGGACGTCGCACTGCGAGATCGCCAGGGGCAGGGCGACCGCGGTGCCGAGCGGGCCCCATGATGCGGTCGCGGTCGCCGTCACCTGCTTGCCCTTCACGCCGGTGAACGCCTGACCGAAGCGGTACGGAAGGATGTTGGTGCCACCGTCGAGGGTGCTCGTCTGCACCTTCACCTGGCCCACCGTCGGGTGGGTGACCGCGGCGGCGCTGGCGCCGTCCCGGGAGTTTCCGTCGGCCAGGCCGGCGGCGAGGGCGTCGTTGCAGGGCCCGGGGAAGGCGCAGCTGTGGGCGATGGCCAGCGCGCCGGCGTCGGCGCCGTTCTGCAACTGCCGCTTCTCGTCGAGGACCGACCCGACGTCGACGACCATCGCCGCCATCGCCACCAGGGTCACGGTGGCCACCGCCATGAGGACGATGACGGCTCCGCTCTCGTCGGCGCGGGCACGGTTCAACCGCCGCATTGCATGACCCCCGTGGCGGTGAGGGTCTTGCTCTGACTACCCACGAAGGGGATGGAATAGCTGAACGGGTACGTCGCCTTCACCGTGGCGTTCGTCCCCGGGCACGTCGTCGGGAGGGTCACGACGATCTGGCTCGCGCTGAGTCCGGGCGCCCCGTTCTGGACGGCGGTGGTGACACACTGCTGGACCGTCCTGGCAGGCACCGTCGTCGGTGGGGGGCACGCGCCGCTCACGCTCAGGGCTGCCGTCCGGGCACCCTCCCGCACGGCCGACGTCAGCTCGATGCGGGCGTTGTAGGCTCGCCCGAACTCGACGATCCCGATGATGAACATCACCAGGATGGGCAGGACGAGGGCGAACTCCACCACGGCGGCGCCCCGCTCGTCTCCTCGGATTCTCACGGTGCCTCCTTCCGCGGTCGCTGGTCTCTACCGAAGATGTTCGGAAGACTGCGGTCGTCACGCATCGCCAACTTTGATGATTCACGCCGCCAGGAGACGGCGAGGCTCAGTCGGCGGTCGGCCGCCACCCGGCGTCGTGGGCCACGGCCACCGCCGCCAGCTGTGAGTTCACGCCCAGCTTGAGGAGGATGGCGCGGATGTGGCTGCGCACGGTGGCCACGGACACGAACAGCCGCTCGGCGATGCTCTCGGCCGAGTCGCCGGCCACCAGGCGGCCCAGCACCGCAAGTTCCCGGGGACTGAGGGCGCCGAACAGGGCCAGTCGTTCCTGATCGGCCCGGCGGCGCTCGCGCACGTCGGCCAGCAGGGCCTGGCGATCTTCGTCGGGCAGGACGGGCCGACCGTCGGCCGACTGGAGCACGGCCTCCACGAGGCGCTCGAATCCCGAGTGCTTGCCGACGATGCCGACCGCCCCGGCCTCGATGCAGGCGCCGAGGCGGGCCCGGTCCGTCACGCCGCTGACCACCAGCACCCTGGCCCCGGCGGCGGTGAGCGGTGCGACCATCTCGACGCCGTCGCCCAGCGGCTCGCCCAGGTCGAGGTCGAGGAGCACCAGGACGGGGACGAGCTCCCTGGCCAGGTCGACCACCGCCTCGACCGACGGCCCGGCGACGGCCTGCACCTCGAGGCCCTGCAGGCGGAGGGCGAGCGCGAGGGTGCCGGCCAGCAACTCGTGGTCCTCCACGATCAGCAGCCGTGGCCGCCCACCGGGCATCTCCTCAGCGGGAACGTCAGCCGTCGGTCCCACCGCCTGCGGCGAGGGCGGGCAGGCAGATGCCGAAGGACGTCCCGCCTCCCGGGCGGGGCTCGACCCAGAGGTCTCCGCCCTGGCTCCGCATGAGCCGGGCCGCCACCCGGAGGGCGGCGCCTTCCCCACCGGACACGGTCCGGCTCTCGCGCTCGGTGACCGTCCGCCGCAGCGCACGCGACATCGTCGGGCCGCGATCCTCCACCCGCAGGACCACCCAGCTCCCGTCGCGCTCGCCCCGGAGGGTGACGGGACTGCCTGGCGCCCGGCGGTGGGCGAACTCGACGAGCTGGTGGAGCGCCTCGGTGGTCTCACCCGACGAGCCGGCGGCGACCAGGTCATCTGTCACGTCCAGCTCGAGGTCGGTGCTCCACACCGGGTCGCGGGCGACATCGGCGGCGGTGTCGGCCAGGGACACGCGTGACTCCGCGCTCCGCTCCTGACTCACGAGACGCCGGAGCCGGGCCGTCCCCGAGCCGACCACCCTGGCCAGCGTCTCCCGGTCGCTCCCGGACAGGCGCTCGAACTCCTTCTCCAGGATCATCGCCGCGCCGTCGATGGCGGTGATGGCATTGATGAGGTCGTGGCGGCGAACCCGGACGTTGGCGACCCGGACCCGCTCGCGCACCTGCGCCGTCTCGGCCTCGAGGTCGGAGTCGAAGAGCAGGAGCGTCTGGTCCTCATAGGCCCGCGTCAGATCGAGATGACACCCGACGACCGCGGCGAGCACGCCCAGGAGCTCGAGGACGGCAGCTCCGATGGTCCAGCTGTTGGACGGACCTGCGGCGCCTGCGGCCAGATTGGACAGCGTGAGGGCGAAGAGCAGCAGGGCGGCCCACGTGTAGAGCCGGTGCCGATGGAGGCCCTGCACGGTGTAGCCGACGGCGAGGCCCAGCCACAGCAGGGTCACGACGACGCCCAGAACGGCGGCCCTGGCTCCGTGGCCCCCAATGAGCTGGGCCACGCCGAGCGCGGGGCCGAGTCCTCGGGCGTTCTTCAGCCCGAACGCCAGGACGACCAGGGCGGAGCCCGACACCGCCAGCACGGCGGCCGCTCCGCAGCGGCGCTGCCGCAGCCAGGGCACCAGACCGGCGGCGAACAGGACCGGGACGAGGGCGGTTGCGGCCTCGGACACGGCGACCAGTGAGCGGGGATCGGGTGACGCCGTGCCGAGCAGGACGCCGAGCAGCTCCGGTCGCGCCACCGCGGCCACACCGACCGACAGCGAGGCGGCGCCGGCGAACAGGGCGGCACGATCGCCGATCTGGCGCCACGTCGCCCGGCAGAGGGCGAAAACGGCCAGCCCACAGAGCGCGGTGCCGCCGTCGAAGACGCGCCGGATCTCCCCGGCATGCGCCTCGTCCACCTGCGTGCCGGTGGCGAAGGCGGCGACGACGGCCGACACCCCCACGATGAGCGTCGCGCCGATCAGGAACCGGCGACCCAGGCGCACATCGGAGGACCCGCCGTGGCGGCCCTCGTCTGCTGCGGCGGCGATCCTCGGGGGGGGAGTCACAGCACCCACAAGTATCCCCGAATGGCGGGTCGAAAGCCGGAACGGCGGGCGCACTAGAGGAAGCTCTTCAGTCCGCCCGCCGAACTGCCGATCAGACGGGAAGAGCGGACGCCGACCGACGGTGCTCTCTTTTGCTGATTCCGTCAGGGAGGCACCACTGCCATGAAGACCGTGCTGGTCGTCGATGACGATCCCGACATCCGAGAACTGGTGAGCTGGAAGCTCACGCAGGCCGGGTACACCACCCGGTCAGCGTGCGACGGTGAGGACGGCCTGGCTGCGACGGTCGAGGACGAGGATTGTCTCCCGGACCTCATCCTCGTCGACTGGATGATGCCGAAGATGACGGGCATCGAGATGTGCCGCGCCGTGCGGGCCAATCCGCTCACCGCCCGCATTCCCCTCATCCTCCTGACCGCCAACGCTCAGGAAGCGGAAGTCGAGCGGGGCTTCACCGCCGGCGTCGACGACTACATCGTCAAGCCGTTCAGCCCGAGGGAGATGCTCGGACGGGTCCAGGCGGTCCTGGCGAGGTCCGAGGCCCGGACCTGATGGGAGGCGACCTGCTGACCGCGGTCGCCGCCGCTGCCGCCTCATCGTCGCTGGCCGCGACCGGTGTGGTCGGGCGCAACCGGCTTCGCCGATCGGGAGCCGCCCGCGCCGAGGTCAAGGTACGGCCGATCCTGTTCGCGGCGATCGACGCCGGCGCCTTCGATCCCAAGGTCACCGACACCCTCACCCGCACCGAGGACCGCGCCCTCCAGGCCCAGGCCCGGTCGCTGCTCCCGAAGCTGCGCGGCGCCGACCGCGACACGCTCGGCCGACTGCTGGAGCGCTGGGGCGCAGTAGACGCCGCTCGCCGCCAGGGCGGCAGCAGGTGGGCCGCCACCCGGGCCCGGGCCGGTGAGTTCCTCGGGGACTCCGGCTCCCCCGCCGCGGTCCGCGATCTGGTCGACCTGTTGCACGACCCTGACCCCCGGGTCCGGTGGTCGGCGGCCCGCGGCCTGGGCCGCCTGGGCCATCCCAGCGCCCTGTCCCCGCTGCTGGGCTGCCTCGAGGGCGCCCGGGCCATGCCCGTGGACGTCGTCGCCGACGCCGTGTTCCAGATCCGTGACTGCCCCACGGCGGTCCTGCGCCAGGGGTTGCGCAGCAGCGCGGTCCCCACCCGGGCGATCGCCGTGGAGTTGCTCGGCCGCTTCCAGGCGCTGGCCCTGACGTCCATCGACGAAGTGATCGACCGACTGCAGCACGACCCCTCCGTCGAGGTACGGGCCCGAGCGGCGCGGGCACTCGGTCGCATGGGCTCTCCCCGCGCCGTCGACGCCCTCATGGACAGCGTGAACGACGGGCCCGTGGCCATGCGCGTGCAGGCCGTATGGGCGCTGGGCGAGATCGGGGCCCCCCGGTCCGTCGCCACCCTGGAGGCCCTCCTTCTCGGACCCGCCCGCCAGATGGCCGAGATCGCGGCGGCGGCGCTGACGGCCATGGGACCGGTCGGCGCCACGGCGCTGCACCAGGCGGCCGGAATGGGCGGCCAGCCGGCCAAGGCCGCGGCGCAGGCCCTGGCCGATCGGGCTGACCGCACCGGCCTCGTACCGTCCCGCGCCTGAGGCCCCGGCGCGCCCTCGGAGCCGGCCACCCGGGCGCCCGGGCATCTCTCAGCGCATCGGGGAAGGCACGACGTGGGAGTGACACCGGTGCACATCGTCGACATCCCACTGGTCCATGGACTCGTCGGCCCGGTAGCCACACAGGAGCGAGAAGGCCACCTCGGCCCCGAGCTCGTTCCAGAAGCCCTCGAGGCGCATGGCCGACATGACCTGGCCGCGGCTCCAGAGCAGCCCGACCATCTCGCCGTAGATCGTCACACCGGGCCGGCCGGCGGCGAAGCGTCCCACGACACTGCCGATGACGCTACGGAAGCGCGCACTGTCGAGCTCACCTTCGACGAGCAGGGAATCGAGGGTTCCCTCCGCATCGAGGGCCAGATAGGCGCCGGGGTCGGGCGACACCCCTGCGGTGCGCAGCGCCGCCTCGACCGCGACCCGGTGGTCCCGGCCCGCGACAACCAGGATCGCGTCACCGGCACCGATCGCCGCTTCCAGCGCGCCGGCGACGGAGCCGACGATCTCGTCGTCGGTCCGGTAGATGTGGACGCCGTGGCGCTCCGCCGCCGACGGGAAGATGGCAGCCACGGGCCAGCCCGAGGCTGTCGCATCGCCTGCCGGGCGGCGTGGGGTAGCCGACGAACCGTCGGAGATGGATCCGCGTAGATACCGCATCGAGCGGCGGGCGAGCCGATGGGCGCCCGCCCGCCGCCACGTGACGGCGACGACGGTGACGCCTGCAGCCAGTGCGATCGTCCCTTCGGATACGGACCTTGCCAGTTCGGGCGTGAGCACGATCAGCTCCTCGTTCTTGTCGTCGTTCCGTTGTTCTCGGCGGGTGTCCCATGGGACACCGCGTACGTTGTGCGGCTCTTGTGCGGCCCGCGCTCCTGCCGGGCCGGCGGCGTCGGGCCCGGTCGATCGCGTGCGTCCACGAAACTCACCTGCGTCTTGCCGGAAAGCTGTCCGACCGTCGTCCTGACCACGTCGAGGGCCCGGTCGATGTCCCGGGCTGCCACCCACCCTCTCGACCCGGTCCCGCCGTCCGTTGCTCGCCATAGCCGACAGGATCACCGCCGGGCCGTGACGAGACCGTTACGGATCCGTAACCACGATCAGGATCTCGCCGACAGCTCGGCGATCCTGGTCGCAAGGATCTCCCGGAAGATGAAGAACTCCACGTGCAGCTCCTTCGCCAGGGCAGCCGCCGAGAGCCCGTCGGAGGCGTGGCAGACCTGCTCCAGGCGGCCGGCCACCTCGCCGACCCGGCGGGCACCGAACGCGCCACCGGTGCCCTTCAGGCTGTGCGCGGCCCTGGCCGCGTCCACGAGGCGGCCTTCATCCAGGGCGGCGTCGATGTCCCCCAGACGAGCGGGCACGCCGGAAATGAAGAGATTGCAGATGCCGAGCAGCTCCTCCGGCGCACCGTCGTCGAGCACCATGAACAGCTCGTCGAGGATCGCCTCGTCGACGGGTCCGGGCCGGCCCGGGAGGGACGCATCGGCGCCGCCGGTGAGCGGAGTGTGGCCGCGATGTTCCATTCGGCTTCTCCAGGGCGCGTTTCGGTCTTCGGTAGGTATCGGCCCACAGTTCGGCCGACTTGAGCGGGATGTTCCCGCCCGGGCGTATGGTCGATATCGCCAGAAGTCGGGCGGCCGACATGGAAGGGCGTGATCGTGGCTGAAGAGCTGTCCCTGCTGCTCGAGATGTACCTCGCCACCCTCGACCCGCCGGATGTGGCCGCGGCGAGACGGATGGCGAACCGGTCGGTGCATCGGGACATGGGCGCCGAAGCATTCGTGGAGCAGGTCCTCGTGCCGGCCCAGGAAGAGGTGGGCCGTCGCTGGCAGTCCAATGAGTACACGGTGCCCCAGGAGCATGCGGCGACCGCGGTGACCGAAGCCGTCCTCGCCACACTGGCCGCCCAGGCCCCTCCTGCACGCAGCATCCCAGGCCGGATCGTGAGCGGCTGTGTCGAGGGCGAATGGCACACGCTGCCGCTCCGCATGGTCTCCGACACCCTCGTCACACAGGGCCGCGACGTGGTCTACCTCGGGCCGTCGGTGCCATCGCCCCAGCTCACCGGCTTCCTCCGGGACCTTGATCCCGTTGCCCTGCTGGCGAGTTGCACCGCGGCCAACCGCTTTGCCGGCGCGAGGCGGACGATCGAGGCCGCCCACGCCGCCGGCGTCCCCGTGGTCATCGGCGGGCGGGCCCTCGGGACCAACAGCGCCCGCGCCGACAGCCTGGGGGCGGACGCATGGGCGTCGAGCGCCTCGACGGTCGGTGGGGTGCTCGCCCGGTGGACGGACCGACGTCCGGAACTGGCGCACGCATCTGAGGCCGGTCCGGAGCAGGCACCGCTCGAACATCCCCGACCGGCGCTCGTCGAGGAGTGTCTCGGCCTACTCCTCAAGCGCCAGCCGCGGCTGCGGGAGATGACCGACATCCAGGTCGACCGAACGCGCGAGGATCTCTCCTGCATCATGCAGTTCTGCGGCGCGGCGCTGGTCAGCCACGACCCGACCGTGCTCCACGAATTCACCATCTGGCTACGTGACCTGCTTGCCGCTCGAGGCGTACCGGCGGCGTCGGTGAAAGCCGGGTACGACGCCATCGCCGAGGTGCTCGGTTCCGGGTTTCCGTCGACACGCAGGATGCTGGCGGCGTCGTCGGCCCTCATCTGATCCCGCGGCCGATCGGGTCCGCCTATACAGGGCTCAGGGAACGCACGGGGAGCGCTTCGAAGGGCATCTCGAACCAGAAGGTGCTCCCCGCACCGGCCGTGCTCGTCACGCCGATACGGCCGCCCATCGCCTCCACGAGCATGGAGCAGATCGCCAGTCCCAGACCGGTCCCGCCGAACCGGCGGGTCGAGGAGGCGTCGACCTGGGAGAAGGGTTGAAAGAGCCTCCGCTGGTCGTCGTCGGAGATGCCGATACCCGTATCGACCACCTCGAAGCGCACGACGTCGCCGGCGGCCAGGTGTACGAGGGACAACCGCATGTCCACCGCGCCCGCGTCGGTGAACTTCACCGCGTTGGAGGCCAGGTTCAGCAATATCTGGCGGAGGCGGCTGGCGTCGCCGTAGACCCGGTCGGGTACGTCCGGCGCGCACCGCCATGCCAGGAGCAGACCCTTCGCCCGGGCCCGGTCGCTCAGCAGCTCGCCGACCTCGTCGACGAGCGGTCGCAGTTCCATGTCGGCCAGCTCCAGGTCGAGCCGGCCGGCCTCGATCTTGGAGAAGTCGAGGATGTCGTTGATGATGGCCAGCAGGCTCCCGGCGGCCCGCCCGACGCCCTCGGCGAACTTTCGCTGGGTGGGGTCCAGCTCGGTCTCGAGCAGCAACTCGTTCATCCCAAGAACGACGGTGATCGGCGTGCGGATCTCGTGGCTGGTGTTCGCCAGGAACTGCGACTTGAGCTCGGACGCCGCGATGGCCTCGTCGAACGCGAGGGCCAGCGCCTCCTCGCTCTGCTTCCGGGCCGTGATGTCGTTCACGATGGCCAAACCCTCCAGGCCGCCTCCGACATCCGGGTTCGCAGACCAGGAGATGAACAGATGGGCCAACATCTCGCTACCGTCACGCCGACGGAGAGTGACTTCGTACGCGGCCTGCTGCCCGTCGACAGGTGCGGCCAGGGGAGACACAGCGATGTCGCGGCCCCAGTCCCGAACGAGGACGGACAGGGACTGTCCCACCATGTCCTCCACGTGGTAGCCGAGCATGTCGGCGATCCGGCTGTTCACGAAGATGGTGCGGTACGAGGCGTCGAATGCCCAGATCCCCTCCTGGGCCGTCTCGACGATGCCCCGGTACCGCTGCTCGCTGCGCCTGCGGGCGCGGTCCGACTCCGCCGCCTCGGTGATGTCCTGGCACGTGCCGTTCACGCGTGGCCCGACGCCGTTCTGGGCCTCGCGGGACACCTCTCCCCGGCTGCGCACCCAATGCACCGAACCGTCGTCGAACACGACCCGGAACTCGCTGGTGAAGAAGCGCTCCCCGCCATCGATACGGGCCATGGCCTCGTCGAGCAGATGCCGGTCGGCCGGATGGACCCGGGACGTGAAACTGGCGTACGAGGTCGGCGCGTCGAGGGGCAGGCCCAGGATGCGGAACAGCTCGTCGGACCACCGGTCGGGCTCGTCGGTGGCGGTGTCCCACTCCCAGCTACCCACCCGCGCGATTTGCTCCGCCTCGGCCAGCAGGCTCTCGCGTCGACCTATGTCGCGCCGCAGTGCCTCGTCCAGCCGCCAGGTGGTGATCCCGACCGCGCTCATGGCGAGGATGGAGAAGCCGTGAATGGCGGCCCAGGTCCACGGATGGGCCCAGGCGTCGCTGTGGTTGTAGAGGGCGTGGGGGTCCAGGACACCCATGACTCCGTGATGGATGAACACGAAGCCGATCGCCACGAGAAAGGGCGCCCACTGCTGGTAGAGCACGACCACCCCCACCATCACGAAGAAGTGGAAGTGGGCCTCGATGGCCCCGCCCGACAGATGGACCAGCACGGCCGAAGCTGTCATCAGCCCGACGGACGCCAAGAGGGTGCTCTGCCGCCGCCGCGTCGTGCTGGCCTGGGCGGCCAGGGCCGGAAGGGCGACCAGGCCCGCATCGAGCAACGCGTGCACCACGCCGTTCCCACAGGCGAGCGCGAAGAGGAAGAGGGCGGCCACATGCACCCACAGCAGGCCGAGCACGCCGCGATGGCGGCTGCGCCAGGCCTCATCCGGCAACGTGCCTCCCTCCGGGAGCAGGGCGCGGATGCGGGTCCGGGTGATCACGGCGCCGGCCGTCTTGCGGCGAGTGCCACCGGGAGCCGCCCCGGTTCCCCATCGAGCGCCACGGCGTCGTCGGAGTCGGTCGGCTCCGCTACCGGCGTCGTCCAGCGGGTCATGATGGCCGAGAGCGTCTTGAGGCTGAGCGGTTTGGCCAGATAGTCGTCCATGCCCGCGGCCAGGCAACGCTCCGGGTCCGTCGTCAGGGCCGACGCGGTGACGGCGATGATGGGCGTCCGGACCGATCCCCGCTGCGAGCGGCGAATCTCGCCGGTCGCCTCGTAGCCGTCCAGGTCCGGCATCTGGCAGTCCATGAGGATGGCCCGGTACGAGGTCGCCGACGCGGCCGCCACCGCCTCCACACCGTTGGCGGCGACGTCGACCTGGAAGCCGAGCCGGCGGAGCATCGCCGTCGCCACCTTTTGATTGACGACGTTGTCCTCGGCCAGTAGCACCCGGCCCGTTCCTACCGGACGTGGGAGACCCGCCGCCTGGCTCTCCGTCGCCGCGCCGATCGACGGGCCGCCCATCACCGTGGCCAGGCAGTCGTACAGCGACGACTGACGGACCGGCCTGGTCAGGTAGGCGGCGACGCCGGCTACACCGGCCTGGGCTGCCTCGCCCTTCAGTCCCGACGAGGTGAGGAGGACCAGCTTTACCGGCGGCAGACTGGTGTCGCGCAGGATCGCCCGGGCCAGCTCGATGCTGTTCACGCCCGGCATGTTGAGGTCCAGCAGGGCGGCGTCGAAGGGCTCGCCCCGGGACGCGCCCCTGGTCATCGCATCGAGCGCCTCGGGAGCCCCTTCGACCGCGTACGAACGGATGCCCCAGGCCTGGAGGAACCGGGTGAGGATGGCCCGGTTGGTGGCATTGTCGTCCACCACGAGCATCCGCAGGCCGGCCAACGCGCCACTCGGGGCACTGTCCGGCACCGAGCCACCGGGCAGGAAGGGGAGCGTGAACCAGAACGTGCTGCCCTGACCGGACGCGCTCTGCACACCGATCCGGCCGCCCATGAGCTCGACGAGCTGCCGGGAAATGGCGAGGCCCAGCCCCGTGCCGCCATATCGGCGTGTGGTCCCTGCGTCGGCCTGCGAAAAGGACTCGAACACGGTGTCCCGATCGGCGTCGGCGATGCCGATCCCGGTGTCGACCACTTCGAAGCGCGCCATCCAGCCGGCGTCATCCCCCTCGGTCATCGTCATCTCGACGACCACCTCACCCGACGAGGTGAACTTCACCGCGTTGCCGACCAGGTTGGTCAGCACCTGCCGCAGCCGGCCGGGGTCCCCCCTGACCGTGGCCGGCACCTCCAGCGGGAGTCGGCAGGCCAGTTCCACGCCCTTGGCGTGTGCCGTCACACTGAGAAGGCCGGCGACGTCCTCCACCACACTCCGGAGGTCGAAGTCCACCGACTCCATGTCGAGACGGCCCGCCTCGATCTTCGAGAAGTCCAGGATGTCGTTCAGGATGGCGAGCAGCGCCTCGCCCGACGCGAGCGCCGTCTTTGCGAACTCCCGCTGCTCGACCCGGAGGTCGCTGTCGAGCAGCAACGAGGTCATGCCCAGCACGCCGTTCATCGGCGTGCGTATCTCGTGGCTCATGTTGGCCAGGAACTCCGACTTCATCTGCGATGCATCCACCGCCTGGTCCAGTGCGGTCGCAAGGTCCGACTCCGCCCGCTTGCGGTCCGTGATGTCGTGCAGGAAGGCGTTGAACCCCCAGCCGTCCCCCAGCCGGACCGGCCAGGCCGCCACCTCGGCCGGGAACTCGTGCCCGTCGCGGTGCATCGCCGTGATCTCCAGGCGGTCGGCGAGCAGGGCGGACCCGCCGCTGGCCAGGAAGCGAACCAGGTCGCTCTGAAGGGCCGCCCGCCCACCCTCGGGGACGAGCGTCTCGATGGCCTGCCTGCCGAGCGCCTCGGCCTCGGTCCATCCGAAGGTCTCGGATGACCGGCCGTTCCACCCGGTTATGAGGCCCGTCTGGTCGATCGAGACGAAGGCGTCGGTCGCGGCTTCGAGAATGGCGCGGGTGCTTGCCTCACGCCGGGCGAGGGTGTGCTGCGCCTCCCGGCGCTGGCGGAGCGACCGGGCCAGCAGGACGACACCCGAGAGGAGCATCAGACCGACGACGAACGCGACGCGCATCACCGTCGAGCGCATGTGCCGGACGCCGGCGAGGGCGGTGCGGGAGGGCATCTCCGCGACGACGGCCCAGCCGATGCCGTCCACCGGACCGAACGCGGAAAGGGCGTCACCGCCGGCTGTCATCGTCGTGGTGGTGCCGGAGCGGCCGGCGAGCGCCTCGACCGTGCGGGAATCCGCGGCGACGGACGCGAGACCTTGGGCATTGCCGTTCGCTCCCTCGCCGACGAGGACCGTCCCCCGCTGATCGGCGACGGTCACGTCCACGCCCTGGGCCTTCCCGATCTGGTCGGTAAAGCCCTTGATCGCATCAAGGGTATAGACGACGGCCAGGATGGCAAGAGGCCGGCTCGTTCTGTCGCCGGCATCCGCCCGCACCGTCACCGCCACCGCCACCACGAGCGGGTTGCCGGCGATGGCGCTCCGGTACGCCTCGGAAACGTACGGCCCCCCGGTCGCCCTCACGCCCTGGCACCAGTCGCGAAAGCTGAAGTCGGAGCCGACGATGGTCGGTGTGGGCGGCTCGACCTGGGTCAGGCGACAGTTCGTGTCGGTGAGGAACACGCCACCGATGCCGGGACGGGCGGCGCCGTGCTCCACGAGCTGCTGGACCACGGCCTCGTTCTGGAACTGCGCGGGATCGCCGTCGCCGAGGGCATCCCTGAGGAGCGGACGGCTCGCGTAGGAGCTTGTCAGCTCGGCGACCGCCTGCATCTGCTGTTGGACCAGCAACGCGGTCACCGTCGCGGTCGTGCGGACGCGCGTGTCGACCTCTTTCAGCACGGCGCGGTTGGCGACGGCGATGGCGAGGTAGGTCAGCGCGGCCAGCGGTACCAGGCAGACGAGCGCGAGCAGGCTGACCACTCGGAGGAAGTGGAATCTGACCCCACCGCCTGGCGTACTAGGCGAGGACACCCGGCTGGGCCGCCTTCCCGTTCGGGGCCCGGCCGTCGACCGGCGAGATGGCCTGTGACCGCGCCGGCCCCTCCTTCACGTACCGGGCCACGAGGGCCAGGAGCGCGTCCTTGTTGATCGGCTTGGCCAGGTAGCTGTCCATCCCCTCGGCGAGGCACCGGTCGCGGTCCTCGCGGCGCGCTCCGGCGGTCATGGCGATGATAGGGGTGTGCCGGTCGGCGCCCTCCCGCTCGCGGATGGCGGCTGTCGCCTCGTAACCGTTGAGCACCGGCATCTGGCAGTCCATGAGCACCGCGTCGTAGCGAGTGGAGGCAGCGGCAGCCACCGCGGCCTGGCCGTTCGGGACGGTGTCGACGACGTAGCCAGCGCCGGAAAGGATGGCGATCGCTACCTTCTGATTGATCAGGTTGTCCTCCGCGAGGAGGAGGTGTCCGACGCTGGACTCGTCGACATCCGACTGACCGGTAGGAGATACGGCTCCCGGTGCGAGGTGCGCCACCGGGCGGCCCAGCTCGGCCAGCAGGCACGTCCGGAGGTTGTCGCGGTGCACCGGCTTCGACACCCAGGGGCAACTCCCGGACGGTGCCCCGGGGTCGAGGTTCTTCTCCTGGCTCAGTGCCGTCATCATGATCGGGCGGACCGAGAGGGAGGCGTCGTCGAGGATCGCCTTCTTCAGCTCGAGCCCGTCCATGCCCGGCATGGTCCTGTCCACGAGCGCGAGGTCGAACGGCCGGCCCTGGATGGACGCTGTCCGCAGCGTGGCGAGAGCGGCCGGGCCGGACTTCGCGCTCCTGACGGTCATCCCCCACGCGCCGAGGTACCCGGTCAGCACGCTGCGCAGCGTGGCACTGTCGTCCACGACGAGGATGGTGACCCCGGCGAGATCCGGGTCGGGCGCAACCACCTCGGCCTTCGCCAGACCGGGAGCGGCCTGGACTGAGATGGTGAACCAGAACGTGCTCCCGAGCCCGAGCTCGCTGGACACGCCGCAGTCGCCGCTCATCAGCGCCACCAGCTGGCCGCTGATGGCCAGGCCCAGACCGGTGCCACCGTACTTCCGGGACGTCGACGTGTCCCCCTGCACGAAAGGCTGGAAGACGGTTTCGAGCTTGTCGGGCGCGATGCCGTCGCCGGTGTCGGCGACCTCGAACCTGATCCCCGTTCCGGTGCCGGCCACCTCGGCCGTGGTGACCCGGACGACGATCTCCCCGGTTCGCGTGAACTTGATGGCGTTACCGACGAGGTTGGTGAGGACCTGGCGAACCCGGCCGGGGTCGCCGCTGACCACGGCGGGGACGGAGCCGGCCACGATGCCGACGAGCTCGATCCCCTTGCTCTGCGCCGTGTCGGCAAGCAAATCCACGACGTCGTCGACGATGGCCGGGATGCTGAACTCGATGTTCTCCAGCTCCAGCTTTCCCGCTTCGACCTTGGAGAAGTCGAGGATGTCGTTGATGATCGTCAACAGGGCCTCGCCGGAGTTGCGGACGGTCTGGGCGTAGTCCCGCTGGCGCGCATCCAGATCGGTCTCCAGCAGCAGGTCGGTCATGCCGATCACGCCGTTCATCGGAGTGCGGATCTCGTGGCTCATGTTGGCCAGGAAGTCCGACTTGAGCTGCGACGCCGCGGTCGCGTCGTCCCTGGCGGTCGACATCGCCGCCTCGGCCCCCGCCTCGGCGGTCACGTCGGCGAGCGTCCCCACCCAACCGCTGGTCCCGCCCCGGCTGGCCGGGACCGACGTGGAGGTGACGAGCACGATCCGGGGCGGGCAGCCGGCGGTGCGCAACTCGAACCGGTGGCTGATCTCGACACGATGGGCGGGGCCGTCGGCCAGCTTGGCAGTCAGGTCGGCCCGCTGGTCCTCGCTGACGATGGCGTCCCACGGCCGGCCGGCCGCCTCCGCCGCGGGCATACCGGTGATCTCGGACCACCGCGGGTTGGTGTACACGTACCGGTTGTCGACGTCGGTCTGGAAAATGCCGATGGGGGCCGAGTCCGTCAGCAGCCTCCACTCGTCGGCCGAGGCCTGGACCTCACGGGCCCGCCTCGCCAGCTCGTCAGCCTTGGTGAAGAGGTTGGCGAACACCGAGACCTTGGCCCGGAGCTCGTCGGGAGGGACAGGGGCGAAGATGAAGTCGACCGCGCCCTCGGCGTAGCGGTCGGCGTTCACCAGTTCGTCGCTCGCATAGGAGGTGATGAAGATGATCGGCGTCATCTCGGACTGCCAGCGGAGGCGGATGAGGGCGGCGGTCTCGAAGCCGTCCATGACCGGCATGCGGACGTCGAGCAGGATGACCGCGAAGTCCCGGGCCATCACGCAGCGCAGCGCGTCGAGGCCCGAGTCCGCCTCCACGATCAGGAATCCCAGCGGGGACAGCACGGCCCTGATGGCCAGCCGTTTGGCGGCGTTGTCGTCGACGAGCAGCACCGGGACCTGCGCCGCCGGCAGCACCCCCGTCGTTCCCACAGGTCGCGCCCCCGACGTCGTGCTCGAGATCGTCATTCGCCGGCCTCCGCCGGCGTCGGTAACCACGGCTGGAGCACCGCGTAGAGCTCGCCGGTGTCCACCGGCTTCGGGACGAAGTCGTCGGCCCCGGCGTCGAGGCAGCGCTGGCGCTCGCCCGGCACCACCTTGCCGGTGACGGCGACGATGGGTAGTGACCTGAAGCGGTCGACGGCCCGGATGGCCCGAATGGCCGCGTAGCCGTCCATGATCGGCATCATGATGTCCATCAGGACGATGTCGATGGCCGGCGCGGTGCGCTCCAGGATGGCGATGGCGTCGGTGCCGCTCTCGGCGACGACGACGACGGCGTGGGCCCGCTCCAACAGCGCGGTCATGGCGAAGATGTTGCGGAAGTCGTCGTCCACCACCAACACCCTCACCCCGTTGAGATCGACGTCGACGGGGGAAGCGAGCAGCCGCCGCCCGGGTCGTGGGTCCGGGCCCCCTTCGACCCGGTCCGGGGATGTGGGCCGCAGCACCCCAGACGACGGCGCCCGTTGCGCCACGGCGACGGGGGTGGCGACGGCCGCGGGCCCAGAGGGAAGGTAGACGGTGAAGGTGCTGCCCTCGCCCCGGGTGCTCGTGACGGCGATCTCGCCGCCGAGCAGGCCGACCAGCTCGCGACTGATCGACAGGCCGAGGCCCGTGCCCCCGTAGAGGCGGGCGGTGGTCCCGTCGCCCTGTGCGAAGGCCTCGAAGATGCGCAGCTGCTGATCGGCGGCGATGCCGATGCCGGTGTCGGTGACGGACACGCGCACGACCTCAGAAGCCCCGACGAGCGCCGCCGATGTCGCCCGCCAGCCGCTCCGGGCGATGGCCACATCCACGTGCACCCCCCCGCTCTCGGTGAACTTGAACGCGTTGGCGAGCAGGTTCTTGAGCACCTGACGGATGCGCACCGGGTCGGTCCGGATCGCCGCGGGGGCGTCCGCGGCCACGTCGATCGTGTACTTCAGTCCCTTCTCGCGGGCGACGTGGTCGAACTCGCGGAGAAGGGCGAGGCGTAGCTCGGCGACGGACAGCTGCGTCATCTCGACCGTGACCGTGCCCGACTCGACCTTGGCCAGGTCGAGGATGTCGTTCAGGAGGTCGAGCAGGTCCGTGCCCGAGCTGCGGATGACGCTCGCGTACTGGACCTGCGTCTCGGTCATGTTGTGGTCGGGGTTCTCCTCGAGCTGGCGGGCCAGGATCAGCAGGCTGTTCAGGGGCGTGCGCAGCTCGTGCGACATGTTGGCGATGAACTCGGACTTGTACTTCGACGACACGGCGAGCTGACCTACCTTCTCCTCCACCAGGCGTTTGGACACCTCGACCTCCTGCTTCTTCCTCTCGGCGTCTATGTTCCGCTCGGCGAGCAGCCGGGCCTGCCGCCCGAGGTCTTCGTTGGACTCGCGCAGCTCCTCCTGCTGGGAACGGAGCTCCTCGGCGAGGGACTGCGACTGTTCCAGGAGGTTCTCCGTAAGCGTGCTGGCCTGGATCGTGTTGAGGACGAGGCCGATGCTCTCGGTGAGCTGATCCAGGAACGCCTGGTGGGTGGGACTGAACTGGGAGAAGGACGCCAGCTCGACCACCGCCCGGACCGAACCCTCGAAGAGCACGGGCAGGACGATGATGTTGAGCGGGGTCGATTCCCCGAGGCCCGAGTTGATACGCACGTAGTCGCCGGGCACCTCGGTGAGCAGGATCCGCTTCTTCTCCTTCGCGCACTGGCCGACCAGGCCCTCACCCAGGCGGAAGGACGTGGACAGGTGCCGCCGCTCCTCGTAGCCGTAGCCGGCCTGGAACTGAAGCACCTGCTCGCCATCCGCAGAAGGTGCCATCGAGTAGAAGACGCCGTGCTGCGCAGAGACCAGGGGCGCCAGCTCGGAGAGGATCGTGCCCGACACCTCGGCGAGGTCGCGTTGGCCCTGGAGCATCCGGGTGAAGCGCTCCAGGTTGGTCTTGAGCCAGTCCTGCTCGATGTTCTGCCTGGTCGTCTCGCGGAGGTTCCGGATCATCTCGTTGAGCTTGTCCTTGAGGGCTGCGACCTCCCCCCGGGCCTCCACCCGGACCTGCCTGGTGAGGTCGCCTTCGGTGACCGCCGTCGCCACCTCGGCGATCGCCCGCACCTGATTGGTGAGGTTCGCCGCCAACTGGTTGACGTTGTCGGTCAGGTCCTTCCAGACCCCGCCAACTTCCTTCGACTGCGCCTGGCCGCCCAGCTTCCCCTCCACACCGACCTCGCGGGCCACCCTGGTCACCTCGCCGGAGAACGCGTTGAGTTGGTCGACCATGGCGTTGACGGTGTTCTTCAACTCCAAGAACTCACCCTTGACGTCGATGGAGATCTTCTTGCTCAGGTCGCCGTTGGCCACCGCAGTGGTGACCTCGGCGATGTTGCGCATCTGACCCGTCAGGTTGGCAGCCATCAGGTTGACGTTGTCGGTGAGGTCCTTCCAGACCCCGCCGACCTCGATGGTGACCGCGGCGGCCTGACCGAGCTTGCCTTCGGTCCCCACCTCGCGGGCAACACGCGTCACCTCGGAAACGAAGCCGTTGAGCTGGTCGACCATGGCGTTGATCGTGTTCTTCAGCTCGAGCATCTCGCCGCGGACGTCGGCCGAGACCTTCTTGCTGAGATCCCCGTCGGCGACGGCGCCGATGACCCGCTGCATCTCGCTGGTCGGCCGGACCAGGGCGTCGATCAGGTCGTTGACGGCCTCGACGCTTCCGGACCAGCTCTGTGTCGATCCGGCCAGCGACACGCGCTTGGACAGCTCACCCTGGCGCCCCACCACACGACTGACCCGAGCCAGCTCCGCCTCGAGCGCCTGGTTGGCGGCGACCACCTCGTTGAGGCCATCGGCGACCTTGCCAGCCACGCCTGTCCAGTCGAGGGGCATGCGGGCGGTGAAGTCGCCGCTCTTCACCTGGGCGACGAACGCCAGCAGACCCCTGGCGTCGACGACGTCGCCGGGAACCAGCAAGGAGTCTGTCATTCGGTCCTCCGGCTACGGGTCGGGGCAACGATCATCGGGCCAGATCGGTCGTCGAGCAGAGAGGGGACGGCGGCATGGCGTCGACGGACGTGCTCCGCGAACGGGACGCCACGAGGAGGGCCTCGAAGTCGTCCGCTGTCACCGGACGGCAGAAGTGGTACCCCTGGGCCTTCACGCAGCCGAGGTCGAGGAGGGCCTTGGCCTGGGCCGCGTTCTCGACGCCTTCGGCGATGACCGACAACTGGAGCGCCCCGGCGATGGACAGCACGGCCTCGACGAGGGCGACGTCGTAGGCGTTCTCGGGAAGCCCGGCGACGAAGGACTGGTCGACCTTCAGGACGTCGACCGGGAACC
>JALYYN010000328.1 GCA_030946525.1 Actinomycetota bacterium
TCGTCGATCTGGCCCTTGGTGGGCCTGACCACCACCTCGGGATCGGTCAGCCCGGTCGGCCGGACGATCTGCTCGACCACCTGGGTGGACTGGCCGATCTCGTAGTCCGACGGGGTGGCCGACAGGAAGATGCACTGGTTGACCCGCTCGTACCACTCGTCGAACCGCAAGGGCCGGTTGTCGGCCGCGCTCGGGAGCCGGAACCCGTGGTCGACCAGGGTCTCCTTCCGGGAACGGTCACCCTCGTACTGCCCGTGGAGCTGGGGGACGGTGACGTGGGACTCGTCGATGACGAGCAGGAAGTCCTTCGGGAAGAAGTCGAGCAGGGTGTGGGGCGGCTGGCCGGCGTCGCGCCCGTCGATGTGGCGGGAGTAGTTCTCGATGCCGTTGCAGAACCCGACCTCCTGCATCATCTCCAGGTCGTAGCTGGTGCGCATGCGCAGGCGCTGGGCCTCGAGGAGCTTGCCGTGCTTCTCGAACCACGCCAGGCGCTCCTGCAGCTCGTGCTCGATGCGGGTGATGGCCCGCTTCATCCGCTCCTCGCCGGCGACGTAGTGGGTGGCCGGGAACACCACGACCTCGTCCAGCACCTCGAGAATCTCGCCGGTGAGGGGGTCGACCCGGCTGATCCGCTCCACCGTGTCACCGAACAGCTCGATCCGCACGCCCTGCTCCTCGTAGGCGGGGTGGACCTCGATGGTGTCCCCTCGCACCCGGAACTTCCCCCGGATGAAGTTCATGTCGTTCCGCTCGTACTGCATGTCGACGAGCTGGCGGAGGATGGCCCGCTGGTCGATGTCCATGCCCTTGCTGATGGGCAGGACGTGCTTGGTGTACTCCTCGGGCGTGCCCAGGCCGTAGATGCAGGAGACCGACGCGACGACGATCACGTCGGGCCGGGAGACCAGGGCCCACGTGGCCGAGTGGCGCAACCGCTCGATCTCGTCGTTGATCGAGCTGTCCTTCTCTATGTACGTGTCGGACGACGGGATGTACGCCTCGGGCTGGTAGTAGTCGTAGTAGGACACGAAGTACTCGACCCGGTTGTGCGGGAAGAACTCCCGGTACTCATTGGCCAGCTGGGCGGCCAACGACTTGTTGGGGGCGATGATGAGCGTCGGCTTCTGGACCTGCTCGATCGTCCAGGCCACCGTCGCGCTCTTGCCGCTGCCGGTGATGCCCAGCAGCGTCTGGAACCGGTCACCCCGGTCGACGCCCCGGGCCAGCCCCTCGATGGCCTTGGGCTGGTCACCGGCCGGTTGGAAGTCGCTGACGACCTTGAACGGGGGCATGGGATCCAGGGTACGACCAGCCTGCGACATCCGGCACGGGGTCGCGCCCCACCTGCTGCCCCGTCGTCGACCAACCGGTGACGGATTTACACGTCATGGCGTGTCGTTTGCGTCACCGGTTGCCGGAGGTCCTGCGGTGCGAAGTAATGTGAAAAATAGTGAAATATGTTGAGGTGGCGCTGGCGGAGCGACAGCACGGGCTGGTCACCGTCGGCCAGACGAGTGACCTGGGCCTGACCAGGTCGGCGATCCTGCACCGGGTGCGGTCAGGCCGCTGGGAACCCGTCGGCGGCGGTGTGTACCGCCTCGTCGGTGCGGAGCGGACGTGGGCGCAACGCCTGCACGCCGCCGTCCTGGCCACGGGGCCGGCGGCGGCGTCCCATCGCTCGGCCGCCGCCCTCCTCGGCATCCCCGGGTTCGACCGGGCCGGGCTCGTCGAGGTCATCACCCCTCGTCCCCGTCGGCACCGCCATACGGAGTGCCGGGTCCATCGCTGGCGGATCCTTCCCGGGGATCACCTGACCACCGTCGAGGGCATCCCCACGACTCGCGTGGCGCGGACGCTGATCGACCTGGCCGGCGCGCTCCATCCGGCTCGCACGGAACGGGCGCTCGACAACTGCCTGGCGGCGCGGACCGTCACCCTTGGCGCCCTTCGCGCCGCCTTCATCGATCTGGCCGCGCCCGGCCGCAAGGGCATCGCGCTGATGCGTCGACTGCTCGACGAGCGGGGCGACGGCTACGTCGCCCCGGCGAGCGAGCTGGAGGCGTGCTTCATCGCCCTTCTCCGCAGTCACGGCCTGCCGGAACCTGCACGCCAGGTCGACGTCGGCGACGAGCTCGGGTGGGTGG
>JALYYN010000331.1 GCA_030946525.1 Actinomycetota bacterium
GCCGGGAAGCCGGCGGCCGCAGCTCACGCGTTCGGTGTCACCCGCCTCGGCGACCTCGGCCTGTTCGCGGCGGCGGGCGCCGCCTTCGCCGCCACCGGCTCGCTCTCCTACACCTCCCTGGCCGGCCTCGACGGCGGGTGGCTCCACGTTTTCGTGGCCGGAGTGGTGCTGGCCGCGGCGGCCAAGTCGGCGCAGCTCCCGTTCTCGCCGTGGCTGTTCTCCGCCATGGAGGGGCCGACATCGGTGTCGGCGCTGCTGCACGCGGCCACCATGGTCGCGGCCGGCGCCTACGCCCTCGTCCGCCTGCACCCGGTGCTCGACCGGGCCGCCTGGTTCGGGCCCGTGGTGATCGGGATCGGGCTGACGACGGCCCTCGTCGGGGGCGTGGTCGCCGCCCTGCAGACCCATGCCAAGAAGCTCCTGGCCGCCTCCACCTCGGCGCAGTACGGACTCATGTTCGTGGCCGCCGGCGCCGGCTACCCGGCGGCGGCGCTGGCGCATCTCACCACCCACGCCGCCCTCAAGGCCGGGTTGTTCATGGCCGCCGGTGTGGCCATCGAGGCGTCCGGCCACCCGCAGCTGGCCCGCATGGGCCTCGGTGCTGCACTTCGGGTGGCGGCGGCAGCGTCGGCCGTGGCCGCCCTGGCCCTCGCCGCCGGGCCGCCCCTGGGCGCGGCGTGGACCAAGGAGGAGATCGTGGCCGCCGCCGGGCACCGCGCCGCGTGGCTGGCGGTGGCCACGGCGGTGGCCGGCGGCCTCAGCGCCTGGTACGCCACCCGGTTCCAGCTGCTGGCATTCGGGCCCGCCCAGGGCGACGGGCCGGCGGTGCAGCGCCGTCCCACCATGGTCGAGCAGGCCGCATTGTGCACGGCCGCCGCCGCGTCGGTCGGGTTCGGCCTGCTGTGGTGGCCGGGCGGGGACCGCGTCGTCGCCGGCGTGGCCGGCGTGGTGCCCACCGTCGCCACGTGGGAGACGGCGCTCTCCCTGGCCGTCGTGGCCCTCGCCGTCTACGGGGCGGTCTCGGCGTTCCGCTCCGGCGCCTGGGCGGAAACGGCCGTCGATGGCCGGCGGGCGGTGGTGGCTGAGTGGTTCGGGATCCCCGTGCTCGCCCGGGTCGCGATCGTCGATCCGACCCTCGCCCTGGCCTCTGCGCTCGGCCGGTTCGACCACGCCGTGCTCGACGCCCCGCCCCGGGCCGTCGCCGCCCTCGGATCCCGCCTGTCGGTGCGCCTCGCCGGCTTCGACGACCGCGTGGTCGACGCCGGCGTCCGGGCCACCGCGGCCGCCGCCCGCCGCCTGGGCGACATCGGCGCCGGGATCACCGAGCCCGGCGTGTCCGGCGCCGTCGGCCGGCTGGCCGGGCTGGTGGGCCAGGCCGGGCGCGACACCCGGCGGCTGCACACCGGGCGGGCGCATCAGTACTACGTGGTGGTCGCCGCCGGCGGCGTCGTCCTCATCGCCCTCGCCGCGGTCGGTCGGTAGCCGTGCTCACCGCGTCGATCGTCATCCCGTTCCTGGGCGCCCTGGCTCTGCTGGCCCTCCGCCGGATGCCCGAGCGCTCCGTCCGGGCCGTGGCCCTGGCCGTCTCCGCCGTCCCCCTCCTGCTCCTGGTCGCGGCCTGGTTCCGATTCGACCACAGCTCGGGCCGGCTCTTCCAGCTCAACGAGTACGCGCCGTGGATCCCGACCCTGGGGGTGGCGTGGCGGGTGGGCGTCGACGGCATTTCGCTTGCCGTGGCCTCGGTGAGCGCGGTGGTGTTCTGCGCGGCGATCGCCTACCCGGTCGATACCAAGGGCCGGGCCCGCCAGTACTACGGGTGGATGCTGTTCCTGGAGGCGGTGTCGCTCGGGCTCTTCCTCACCACAGACCTGCTCGTGTTCTATGTGTTCTTCGACCTCAGCCTGGTCGGCATGTACTTCCTCATCGCCCGGTGGGGCCACGGCCAGCCGCGCGTCGCCGCCCTCAAGTTCTTCCTCTACACCCTGGCCGGATCGCTGGTGATGCTCCTCGGGATCCTCGGCCTGTACCTCAGGACCGACCCGCTCACCTTCGACATGGCCACGATCATCCGCACCCAGCCGCTGGCCGGGGGCGGGGTCCGGGCCGCGATGGTGCTGCTGGCCCTCGTCGTCGGCCTGGCGGTGAAGACGCCGCTGGTGCCGGTGCACACCTGGCTGCCCCCGGCCCACGTGGACGCGCCCGGCCCGGTGTCGGCTGTGCTTGCCGGCGTCCTGCTGAAGATGGGCACGTACGGCCTGATCCGCATCCCGCTGGCCATGATGTCCGACACCTTCTCCCGGTGGGCGTTCCTGTTGGCCATCGCGGCCACGGTCAGCATCGTCTACGGCGCACTGGTGGGGCTGGGCCAGACCAACCTGAAGGCCCGCATCGCCTACACCTCCATCAACCACATGGGCTACGCCGTGCTCGGCATCGCCGTGGCCGGGGCGGCCGGCGCCGGCCACCCAGGCGCCCGCAGCCTGGCCCTCACCGGCGCCACGGTCGAGATGGTGGCCCACGGGCTGATCACGGGCGCCCTGTTCCTGCTTGCCGGCTCGTTCTGGCGGCGGACGGAGGACTACGACCTCGACCACTACGGCGGCCTAGCCGGCCCCGCCCCCACCCTGGCCTTCGCTACCACCGTCGCCGGCTTCGCCAGCCTCGGCCTTCCCGGGCTGGCCGGTTTCGTGGCCGAGGTCCAGATCTTCATCGGTACGTTCGCCGTCTACCCGGTGGCCGCCGGGATGGCCCTGCTCGGCCTGCTGGTCACCGCCGCCCTCTTCCTCCAGATGCTGCAGAAGCTCTTCTTCGGCGAGCTCCCGGCGAACCGGCGGGGCTTCACCGATCTCCAGGGCGCCGAGCGGGCCACCGTCGGCGCCCTGCTCGCCCTGGTCCTGGTCATCGGCGTGTATCCGCGCTGGCTGCTCGACCTCGTCGACGTCACCAGCCGGCTCCTCACCGGACGGGGCTGAGGGTGCCGGTCGGCGACGTCGCCGGCGAGATCGCCCTGGTCCTGGGGGCGGCCGTCATCATCATCGTCGTCCTGTTCGTCGACCGGCGCCGGCAGTGGATCGGCGCCCCGATCGCAGTTGCCGCCTGTGGCGTGTCCGCCGGCCTTATCGCCGTGCGCCTGGCCACGACGGCCCAGAAGCTGACGTGGGAGGGATCCTGGTCGCTCGACCGCGCCGCGGGCTGGGCCGAACTGGTCATCCTGGCCACCACGGTCATCACCGTCGCCCTGTCGC
>JALYYN010000369.1 GCA_030946525.1 Actinomycetota bacterium
ACCTCACCGCCAAGGCCCGGCAGGTCGATCCCCTCACCAAGGAGTACCCGACCGGGGCCTGGAGCGGCGACGAGAGCCGCGACTACCACGTCTTCGTCGACGTCCCGCCGGCCAACGTGGGCGACGAGAAGCTGGCCGCCCGGGTCAGCCTCATGGTCGGGGCCGATGCGGTCTCCCAGGGCCTGGTGCGGGCGGTGTGGACCGACGACGACGCCCTGTCCACCCGCATCAACGCCCAGGTCGCCCACTACACCGGCCAGGCCGAGCTGGCGCAGGCCATCCAGGAGGGCCTGCAGGCCCGCAAGGACGGCGACATCGACACCGCCACGATCAAGCTGGGCCGGGCCGTGCAGCTGGCGGCCGAGTCCGGGAACGAAGGGACCATGCGGGTGTTGAAGAAGGTGGTGGAGGTCGAAGACGAGGCGTCGGGCACGGTGAAGGTGAAGCGCAACGTGGAGAAACTCGACGAGATGGAGCTCGACACCCGCTCCACCCGCACCGTCCAGGTCAAGCGGGCAGGGTCCTGATGGCGGCCACCACCAAGTGCCCGGCCTGCGGGGCAGACTCGACCACCTCGGACTACTGCGACACCTGCGGCGCGCCCCTGGCACCGGCGACGGCGACCGCGGCGCCGGTCGACGCGCCGGTGGCCGTGGCCGCCCCCCAGGCCGTCTGTCCCAACTGCGGCGCGGCCCGGTCCCTCGACGACGCCTTCTGTGAGGGTTGCGGGCTGGACTTCGCCACTGGCCAGATGCCGGTGGCCCCCGCCACCCCCACCGCAGCCCCGTCGGGCGTGCCGTCGGGGTGGACCGCGGTCGTCGAGGCCGACCGGGCCTTCTTCGACAGCAACGAGGCGGAGAGCGCCACCGCCATCGTCTTCCCCGACACCCTGTCGGCCCGGGAGGTACCGCTCACCGGCGAAGAGGTGGTGATCGGGCGGCGCAGCGAGGCCAAGGGTTTCTTCCCGGGCATCGACCTCTCCGCGCCGGTCGCCGACCCCGGCGTCTCCCACCGCCACGCCGCCCTGCGCCGCCAGGCCGACGGCACGTGGGCCCTGGTCGACGAGATGTCGACCAACGGCACGTGGCTGAACGGATCCGACAAGCCGGTCGACCACGGCGTGGTCACCGCCCTGCGCCACGGCGACCGCATCAACATCGGTTCCTTCACCAGCATCACCATCGTCAAGGCGCCGTGAGCCCCTCCCTCGCGAGCGTTCTTTGTGAGCTTGACGACTCTTTCGGTAGCTCAACTCACAAAGAACGGGCGGTGGTCGGATGATGGCGACCGTCAGCCCGGCCCGGGGCGTGGCCGAGCGGGTGCAGGCCGCGTCGCGCACCACGCCCGGGCGGTACAGGCTGTGGTCGCTGGTCGCCGCCGCGGTGCTGATCGTGGCGACGGTGGCGACGACCGCGTCGGCCACGACCATGCGGTCGTCCACCCGGCGGGCGGAGGCCGACAGCGGGCCGGTGCTGGTCGCCACCCAGCAGCTGGTGTCCAGCCTGGCCGAGGCCGACGCCGCGGCCAGCGCCGCCTTCCTGTCCGGCCGCAACGCGGACCCCGAGCAGCGCCGGCTCTACGAGCAGGCCCTCGCCCGCGCCGGCCAGCAGGTCGACGACATCGCCGCCCTCGCCGGGCAGGAGCCCGCCATCCGCGCCGTGCTGGGGCGCATCTCGGTGCAGATCACCCAGTACGCCGGCCTGGTGGAGGCGGCGCGGGCGTCGAACAAGTCGGGCAGTGCCGACGCCAACGGCTACCTCATCTCGGCGGTGACCCTGGCCGGCCAGCTGGTGGGCGGCGACGTCAAGGTGCTCACCGACGCCACCCAGGCCGACCTGAGCCATGACGAGGCCCACCGCCGGCAGGGGTACTACCTCGCCGTCCTGGCCCTGGTCGCCGCCCTCGCCGTTCTCGGCTTCGGGCAGTCGACGCTGGTCCGCACCAGCCGGCGGATCCTCAACCTGCCCCTGGTCGCGGCCACGGTGCTGTCGCTCGTCGCCCTCGGTTGGCTGGTCACCGCCGACCGGACCAGCGGGAGCGCCCTCGCCGGGGCCCGCCTGCACGGCTACGACTCCATCGTGCTGACCGCCCAGCTCGGCAGCGCCGGGTTCGGGGCGAAGGCCAACGAGACCCTGGCCGTGATCACCGGCGACGCCAACCAGCGGGCCGCGGCCGACGCCGACGCTCAGCGGGTGGCAACGTCGCCGGTCACCGCATCGGTGGCCGACAACATTCGCAGCGGCCAGGGCTCGGGCGCTCCCGGCGGGCTGCTCGGACAGGCCGCCGCCGCTGCGGACACGGCTCGGGAGCGGGCGGCCGTCGCCGAGGCGGCCGAGCGCTGGCAGCGATACGAGGCGACGGTGGCGACCCTGCGGGCGGCGCCGAACCAGCCGGCGGCCACCGCCATCGCCGTGGGCCAGGCCAATTCGGACTTCAACGGGTTCAACTTCTCCGTCGAGTCGATCCTCGGTCAGAACCGGGGCCAGTTCCTGAGCGGGCTGGCCACTGCGGCCAACCGCACGTCCCGCGTGCCGACCGGCGTGCTGCTCCTGCTCCTCGGCGCCCTGGCTGCGGCGTTCTGGGGCTTCCAGCTTCGGATCAACGACTACAGATGAGGGACATGACCCCGCTCCACATGAGCCGCGACCACATGAGCAGGAGGGCCTTCCTCGGCGCCACCGCCGCCCTGGCCGTGGGCGCAGCGTGCTCGAAGGGCGGCCTGCGGGCGGCGCCGGCGGGCGACGCCGGCAATAGCACCGGCCGGCTCAAGGTCCTGAACTGGGCGCTCTACATCGACACCGACCAGCCCGGCCAGCCCGGTACGGTGTCCAGGTTCGAGGCCGCGACCGGCGCCAAGGTCGACTACTCCGAGGCCTACAACGACAACACCTACGGCCAGGACAAGGTGTTCGGACCCACGCTGGAGAAGGGCAAGCCGACGGGCTTCGACGTCATCGTCCCCACCTACTGGCTCGTCGCCGGCCTGCTGTCCAAGAACCTGCTCGACGAGCTCCCGCTGGAGCGCATCCCCAACCACGTCAACCTCGACCCTGCCCTCCTGGGCACGTCGTGGGACCAGGGCGCCCGCTTCAACCTGCCCTGGCAGGCCGGGTTCACTGGCATCGCCTACAACCCCGCCCTGACCCACAAGGACATCAAGTCCTTCGCCGACCTGCTCGACCCCGCCCTCAAGGGCAGGGTCGGCATGGTGACGGAGATGCGCGAGGTGCTCGGTTTCTTCATGCTGGCCCACGGCGACGACCCGAGCCGGGCGACGGTCCCCGCGGCCAACGCCGCCCTCGACCGGCTGGAGGCCGTCGTGGGCTCCGGCCAGGTGAAGAAGTTCACCGGCAACGACTACGTCGACTCGATGAAGAGCGGCGAGTTCGCCGCCTGCCTGGCCTGGTCCGGCGGCGTGCTGGGCCTGCAGACCGAGCGCCCTGACATCAAGTTCGTGTTTCCCGCCGAAGGGGGCATGCGCTGGTTCGACTCGATGGTCATTCCCAAAGGCGCCACCAACGTCGCCGCCGCCGGGGACTGGATGAACTTCGTGTACGACCCCGCCAACGCGGCCAGGATCACCACCGCGGTGGGCTACGTCAGCCCGGTGATGGGCGTCAAGGACGTGCTGGCCAGGGCAGGGGGCGACGCGGCCAAGCTGGCGGCCAGCCCGGTGCTGTTCCCCGACGACGCCACCCGCCGCCGGCTCTACTTCTGGTCCGGCACGACGCCGGCCGAGGAGGCCACGCTGCAGGCCCGCTTCTCGAAGATCACCGGCATATGACCGACGCCCAGGGGCACCCTGTCCTGCGGGGGCCGGCGGCGATCGCAGCGGCGGAGGCGGCGGAGGCGGCGTGCCGGACCGACATGCACCACTACGACCCGGTCATCGAGGAGTTCAGCCAGAAGGCGTTCGACTTCGCCCGCGACCGGACCCGCCGGGACATGACCGGCCTGGCCCTCGGCCACCCTCGGCCCAAGGAGGAGCTCGACGCCGCCGTGGGCAAGGGCATCACCGCCGAGGGGTGGGGCGAGGACGAGGTCCTGCGGGTCTTCACCGAGGTCCTGGAGCCGGCGTGCCTGTCCGTCGACTTCCCCCGCTACTTCGCGTTCATCCCCGCGGCGCCCACCGAGGTCTCGATCATCGCCGACATGGTGGTCAGCGCCTGCTCGATCTACGGCGGGACGTGGCTGGAGGGCGCCGGCGCGGTCTGGGCCGAGAACCAGGCGCTGGCCTGGATCGCCGGCCTGGCCGGCCTGCCCGCCGAGGCCGGCGGCTGCTTCGTGTCCGGCGGCACCATGGGCAACCTGTCCGCCCTGGTCGCCGCCCGCCACCACGCCCAGCTCACCCGGCCATCCGGCTCCCACCGGTGGGCCATCGTCGCCGGGGAGTCGTCGCACACCTCCATGCGCACCGCGGCCCAGGTAATGGACGTCGAGCTGGTCATCGTGCCCGGCGCCAAGCTGACCGGCCAGGCCCTCGTGCCCGTCCTGGCCGAGCTCGGCGACCGGGTGTGCGCGGTGGCGGCGACCGCGGGATCCACCAACCTGGGCCTGGTCGACGAGCTCGCCGGCGTGGCCGACGCCTGCGCGGCTGCGGGCGTGTGGCTCCACGTCGACGGCGCCTACGGAGGGGCGGGCATGGCCGCGCCCTCGGCCCGGTGGCGCTACGAGGGCATCGAGCGGGCCGACTCGCTGATCGTGGACCCCCACAAGTGGCTGTTCGCCCCGTTCGACGCCTGCGCCCTGCTCTACCGCGACCCGGCCAGGGCCGCCGCCGCCCACACCCAGCACGCCGGCTTCCTCGACCTCGACGTGGCCATCACCGGCAGCGAGGGCTGGAACCCGTCGAACTACGCCCTGCACCTGACCCGCCGCAGCCGGGGCCTGCCGTTCTGGTTCTCCCT
>JALYYN010000374.1 GCA_030946525.1 Actinomycetota bacterium
CGCCGCCGTCCATGAGGATGTCGCTGCCGGTGATGAACGCGCCGTCAGCTCCCATGAGCAGCGCTCCGACCGCCCCGACCTCGTCCGGAGTGCCGCCGCGCCCGGCAGGGGACAGCTCGATCATCCGGCGGTACCCCTTGCCGCGAGAGCCCGCCAGCTCGTCGCTGGCCAGCGGGGTGAAGATGATGCCGGGACTGATCGTGTTGACCCGGGCGCCTCGCTTGCCCCATCGAACGGGCCTCGGCCATCACGTCGACCGTGCGCCAGCACCAGGGCCAGCAGGTGGGCATCCGACCGTGCCAGGTCCCTGGCCCAGGCAATCTCGTCGGCCGACGGGCTCAGGGCGGCCAGCTCCCTGGCGCTCACCAGGCGTCCGAAGCGGAGGTAGGCCGTCCGCTCGATCGATTTCATCGCCCCAGCTCCGGCTCCCGCTCCACCGAGGCGAAACCTACCAACGCCGCGATGTTCGAGCTCTCTGGGTGGCGGACCGTGCGGGACTATCCTGAATGACCATGGCGTCCCAGCGCGAAACAGCAGCTCGGCCCGATGAGCTCGACCTGTGGATCGCCGAGGTCGGCGAGGACTACGTCGCCGAGCTGGTCGAGTCGACCAGGCAGGGCATCGCCGAGGGGACGATCCCGGCGTTCGGGGACAAGGAGTCCTTCCTCCAGTACCTGACGTGCAGCGCCCTCGACAAGCCCGCGTGACCTGGCGGGTCCTGACCACCCCGGCTTGTGAGCCGGACTTCCAGGCCCTCAGAGACCAAGACCGCACGGCCGTCGTCGAGAACCTGTTTGCCTGGGTCGCCGATGGCCCTCCCCGCTCCGGCCCCCGCTTGGTGGGTGGCGCCGTCCTCTTCCTTGACCCGCTCCCGTGCGTAACGTAGGAGGCCCGATCTGAGCAGAGCCATGCGACGGCCTCGGCAATCTCTGTCGGCCGGCCAGCGCGGCGCATCGGAATGGTGTCCTTGAGGCGTTCGATGCGGTCGGGTTGGCCGCCAGTGGCGTGAATCTCGGTATCGACGATCCCCGGCCGCACCGCGTTGACGCGGACCCCTTCGCTGGCGAGTTCCTTCGCCAGGCCGAGGGTCATCGTGTCGATCGCAGCCTTGGACGCGGCGTAGTCCACGTACTCGCCGGGACTGCCGATCCGTGTTGCGATCGACGAGACATTCACCGATCGCGCCTCCCGCTCCGCCATGTCGAATGGACATCGGCGGATGGCCTCCGTGGCGCAGGTAAAGGCACCGACGACATTCACGCCGAATGTCTGCCGGACACGGTGGGCGCTCATCTCGTCGACCCGACTCTTGCGGCCGACGATGCCGGCGTTGTTCACCAGTGTTGTGATCGCGCCGAGGGCTCGGGCCACCTTGGCGAACAACTCAAGTACGTCAGCCTCGACGGACACGTCCGCCCGCACCGCCAGAGCTCGACGCCCGATGGCGGTACAGCGTGCCACCACCTCCGCTGCCTCGGCCTCCCGCTCCCGGAAGGTCACGCATACGTCCCAGCCGAGTGCCGCCAGCAACTCGGCAGTCGCCGCGCCGATGCCCCGACTTCCTCCGGTACGACTGCGATACCTGCACCCACGGACAACACTCTTATGCAACCGACTCCCAGCCGCGCTGCGGCCCGCTGCCGGCGTTCGTGCGGTGCCGGACCAGGGATGCGCCGGTTGTATTGGGACACCCTGAGGTAGCCGGAGTTGCCAGGCAAAATCGTCGTCATTTCCTTCCGCCGGGGCGAGATCGCCGTGCGGACTCGAGAGTGCGGCTAGGCCGCAATCCGGCCGACGATCAGGGGCCGACGATGTTCTTCAACGTCGCCTCGTAGTCCTCCCACGTGTCGACGTCGAGAGGCAGGGAGCGACTGAGAGGAATCGTCCGGACCAGATCGGGGCGGCTCTCGAGCAGCTTCCATACCGCCTTGTCGCCGTGGAGCTCGCGCAGGGCGGGAAGGGCCTCGGCTGAGAACACGAACGGATGACCCGGCGCCTCGGTGTAGCCCGTGACCGCCCCCCACGACCGGTCACGGTCCCAACCGCTGCGCACCTCGTCGATCACACCCGCGTCCACGCCGGGCATGTCGCCGAGGAGAAGCATGACTGCGTCACAGGGCCCGGCTGCGTCCAGCCCCGCCAGCAAGGACGACGCGCACCCGGTGCCGTATGCGTCGTTACGCACGACCTCCGCCCGCCCCGGGCCCAGGCCGGCCAGTACGTCATCCGCAGCCCCGCCGATGACGAGCACCACCCGCTCCAGCGCCGACGCCTCGACGTTGCGAAGCGTCCAGCCCAACAGTGTCGTGTCGCCGAACGGAAGCGTCTGCTTGGGTCGCCCCAGGCGCCGCGACGACCCGGCGCCCAGGACGACGCCCACGACGACGGAGGGGTCGATGATCAGCCGGCTCTCCGACACCGCCCGGCCAGGACGGTGACCAGACCGAGGAGCACGACGGCCACGGTCGCGACCCGCAGCACCCGGGCCGCTAGTGCAAGTGGCCGTCCCGCCAGCGCAAGCAGGTCGATGGGCTCCGCCCGGCTGGCCGGCCACGGTGTGTGCTTCGAAGGAATCCCGGTGGCGGTCACGTGCCAGCGCCCCCCGCCGCTGCCTGGCCGAGACCGCCTCGGCCCTCGGTGGCCAGCTTGTCCTCGAGGCAGTCGACGAACTGGCGGATCAGCTTGGTGGTGACATCGACGATCACGCCCCGGCCGTACTGGACGATCTTGCCGGTGATCGCAAGGTCGGCGTCGATGCTCACCTCGGTGCCTGCGTCCGTGGGCGACAGCACGACCGTGACGTCGGCGGTGGCGTTGCCCTGGCCCCGCATCTCCCGCCCCGAGGCGTGCAACACGATGCGGTTCGCCTCCTGATCCATCTCGGCGAACCGGACGGTGCCCTTGAACTGGGTGACGATGGCACCGAGCTTGATCTTCACGCGTCCTGCGACGCCGTCCTCGCCCACCTCGTCGACCACGGCGCCGGGCATGCACGGCGCGATGCCCTCGATGTCGAACAGCACGCCCCACGCCTCCTCGATCGGAAGGCTGACGGTGAATCGGTTCTCGATGCGCACGGGCTGGCTCCTCGGGTGAGATCGGGTGGGCTGCGGCCGAATGTTCCGGCGAGCGTCACGCCGGGGCGCCGATCGGCGGCTGCCGGGCGTGAATCGGCCCGGGACGGTCGCGGAGTGAGCCGGCTCCCGCTCCGGTGCGAACGGCCAGGATCTCGCTGACGATGGCCCACGCGATCTCCTCGGGCCCTTCGGCTCCGATGTCGAGCCCCGCCGGCGCGTACACCCGCTCGACGTCGGTGGGGTCGATGTCGACCCCTTCGGCCTGCAGTTCGGTGACGAGCCGTTCGAGGCGCATCCGGGGGCCGAGGACGCCCAGATACGCCATCCGGGCGCCGAGCAGTGAGCGGAGGTAGTCCTTGTCGCGCAGGAAGTTGTGGCTCATGACGATCACACACGTCCGTTCGTTTGGGGACAGCTCTCCGGCGGCATGTGCGGGGGGGCAGCGGATGAAACGGGTGACGCCGGGGAATCGATCGGTCACAAGCAGAGCAGCGCGGTCGTCGACCAGCTCGACCTGCCACCCGAGGCGGGCCGCGAATTCGACGAGAGGAATCGCGTCGTGGCCTGCGCCACAGATCACCAGCCGGGTGGGAGGGGCGACTACCTCAAGGAACACGCGAAGGCCATCGGTGGTCGTGACCGTGGCCGATCGCCCCAGAGCAAGCGTCTCCTGGGCGAGTGCCGCCACCTCGTCCTCGGCCGCACCCAGCGTTCCCTCGCGCCGGCCGTCCTGGTGCACCACCATCCGGGCACCGATGGCATCGCCCGCCACCACCATGGCCAGGGCCAGCGGGCGGTGCTCGGCTTTCGCCGCGGCCACGGCGGCGACGAACGGGGCCGCCCCGTCAGCCGGCTCGATGAACACGTCGATGGCCCCGTTGCAGCCGAGGCCCCAGCCCCATACCGCCTCGTCGTCAGCGGTGAGGTCGAAGTGCAGTAGTTGCGGTCGGCCGGTCGCAAGCACGTCGCGGGCGGTTGCGATCACGTCGCCCTCGAGGCAACCGCCGGAGATGTTGCCCACGCTCGGCATGCCATCCGTTGCCGGCACGACCAGGCGTGCCCCTTCCCTCCGGTAGGTGGACCCATGCGCAGCGACCACCGTGGCCAGAGCAGAGCCTTCACCACTCGAGGCTACGAGCGCAGCCAGGACGTCGTCCCCTTCGCTCACGGGAGGTAGGACGCCGGGTCGGCTTCGAATCGGCGGCGGCATCCCCCGGCGCAGAACCAGTAGGTGACGCCGTCGTGCACGAAGCTGTCGGCGGCCGTGGCAGGTTCGACGGTCATGCCGCAGACCGGGTCGATGACGGCGGCAGGCGCCTTGGCCGGTACGGTCAGGACAGGTTCGGATCGGGCCTTCTCCGCCACCATCTGGGCCAGCACGGCGACCGCGATCTCCACGTGGGGCAGATCACCCAGGTCGAGGCCCGCTGGGGCGTGAACCCGGGCGAGCTGCGCTTCGGGGACACCTGCGGCCCGAAGTGACTCGAGGACCGACGCAGCCCGGCGCTCCGACGCCACCAGGGCGACATAGCGCGGCGCCGCCGCCAGTGCCGGCTCCAACGCGTCCTCGTCGTAACGACCCATGGTGGCGACGACCACGAAGGAGTCGGGGCCGAGGCCGGCCTTGACAAGATCGACGCCGCCACCGTGTTCCCGCTCGTACACGGTGACGTCGAAACCGATCGCGCCCGCCATGGTGGCCAGGGCGTCGACCAACGGCGAGCGCCCGATGGCGACCAGGTGAGGCGCCGGCAGCCGCGGCTCGACGAAGACTTCAAGCGACCCTTCACTGGCGCAGTGGACCGCGGCGACGACCAGACCATCTCGCCCGGCCGGCAGGTCGCCTGGTGGAGCCAGATGGACGAGCCGGGGCCTGCCCTCGGCCAGCGCGGCCAAGGCCTGGCCGACGATCACCGGCTCTGCGCAGGAGCCGCCGACCCACCCCCGGAGGCGACCGTCGGGCGTGACGAGAGCGGCATCGCCGGCCCGAGCCGACACCGGGCTGCGCGACCACACCACCGTGACCCTGGCGTAGGGCTCCCGCCGCCCGATCAGCGCCGCTTCGTGGCTGTCCAGATCAGGCCCGGGCCTCGTGGATCGCCTCCCACACTCGGGACGACAGGACCGGCATCTCGACGTTCTTGACCCCCAGGTACGACACGGCGTCGACGACGGCGTTGACGAACGCAGCCGGCGACCCGACGGTGGCCGACTCACCCACACCTTTGCAGCCGAGAGGGTGGTGGGGGGACGGGGTGCAGGTGTCGAACAGGTCGAAGTGCGGGGTCTCCATCGCCGTCGGGATCAGGTAGTCCATGAAGTTGGACCCGATGCAGTTGCCGTCCTCGTCGAAGGTGATCTGCTGCATGGCGGCCATGGCGTAGCCCTCGGTGAGACCGCCCATGATCTGGCCCTCGACGATCATGGGATTGATCCGCACGCCGCAGTCGTCGACCGCCACGACCTTGAGCGGCTTCCACTCGCCCGTCTCGACGTCGACCTCGACCACCACCACGTAGGTGGCGAAGGGAAAGGTGAGGTTGGGCGGGTCGTAGTAGGTGACCCCCTCGAGCCCCGCCTCCATGCCCAGCGGGTGGTTGGTGTAGGCCGCGAATGCGATCTCCTGGATGGTTTTGACCTTCTCGGGCGCACCCTTGACCGAGAAGTGGTCGTCGTCCCACTCCAGGTCCTCTTCGGCCACCTCGAGCAGGTAGGCGGCAATGGTGCGGGCCTTGTCGCGCAACTTGCGGCTCACCAGGGAGGCGGCGGCCCCGGCAGTGGGCGTGCTGCGCGACGCATAGGTCCCGAGACCATAAGGCGTGTTGTCGGTGTCGCCCTCGTGGACAAGGATGTCCGACGGGGGGATGCCGAGCTCGTGGGCCACGATCTGGGCGAAGGTGGTCTCGTGTCCCTGGCCCTGGTGGCGGACGCCGAGCTTGAGGATGGCCTTGCCCGTCGGGTGGATTCGTAGCTCGGCGGAATCGAACATCTTGATCCCGAGGATGTCGTAGTCCCTGCTGGGGCCTGCACCCAGCGCCTCGGTCATCGATGCAATTCCGATGCCGAGCTGCTTGGTGGCGCCCGCCTTGCGCCTGGCCCGCTGCTCGGTACGCAGCTTCTTGTAGCCCACGTTCTTCAAGGCCAGGTCGAGCGCGGGCTCGTAGTCGCCCGAGTCGTAGACGAACCCGGTCGACGACGTGTAGGGGAACTGGTCGGGCTGGATGAAGTTGCGGCGGCGGAACTCGGCCCCGTCCAACTTCATCTCCACGGCGGCGTTGGCGACCAGGCGCTCGATCAGGTACGAGGCCTCGGTGATCCGGAAGGAGCAGCGGTACGCCACGCCCCCGGGCGCCTTGTTCGTGTAGGCACCGTCGGTGACGATATGGGCGGCGGGGATGTCGTAGGAGCCGGTCACCATGTGGAACAGGCCGGCCCTGAACTTCGAGGGCTGGGCGTCGGCGTAGGCGTAGCCCTGGTCCGACAGCATCTTGACCCGAAGACCGAGCATCTTGCCTTCCTTGCTCAGTGCAAGGTCTCCCGTCATGTGGAAGTCGCGGGCGAAACCGGTCGAGATGAGGTTGCCGGTACGGTCCTCGATCCACTTGACCGGGCGGCCGATGAGCAACGAGGCCGCAGTGGCCACCACGTACCCCGGGTACACCGGCACCTTGTTGCCGAACCCGCCGCCGATATCTGGAGAGATGATCTGAATGTTCTGCTCGGGCAGCCCGGCCACCAGGGCGAACACGGTGCGGATGGCGTGGGGGGCCTGCGAGGTCATGTAGATGGTGGCCTTGCCGGAGGCCGGATTCACGTCGGCCACGCACCCACAGCACTCGAGCGGCGACGGATGCGAACGGGGATAGAAGGTGGTCAGGCTCACCACCTTGTGGGCCGACGCGAAGGCGGCCTCGGTGGCATCGGCGTCACCCGATTCCCAGTGGTAGACCCGGTTGTCGACCTGGTCCTCCTTGTCGTCCCGGATCAGCGGAGCCCCCTCCTCGAGGGCCGCATAGGGGTCGACCACCGCCGGCAGCGGCTCGTAGTCGACCTCGATGAGCTCCAGGGCGTCGTGGGCCACGTAGCGGTCCTCAGCCACGACGCACGCCACTTCCTGACCCTGGAAGCGAACCTTGTCCGTGGCCAGGACGGCCTGGGTGTCGCCCGACAGGGTGGGCATCCAGGCCAGCTTGTGTTCGGCCAGCAGTGCACCAGTGACGACGGCCACCACACCGGGCACGGCCATGGCCGCCGACGTGTCGATCGACAGGATCCTGGCGTGGGCGTAGGGGCTGCGCAGGATGGCCATGTGCAGCATGGCCGGCAGCTTGATGTCCTCGATGTAGTTGCCCCGGCCGGCGATGAAGCGGTCGTCCTCCTTGCGCTTCACGCTCTTGCCCAACCAGTCGTTGCCCTTCGGACCGGCTTCGGTCATGGTCATCTCTGAGCGCCCCCTACTTGGCCGCGGCCACGGCCGCCTGGTTGGTCCGGGCCGCGGCCTGCACGGCGTTCACGATGTTCTGGTAGCCGGTGCAGCGACACAGGTTGCCGGAGATCGCCCACCGGACCTCCGCCTCGGTCGGGTCGGGGTTCTCCTCCAGCAGCGCGGCGGCCACGAGCATCATCCCCGGGGTGCAGAAGCCGCACTGCAGGCCGTGCTCCTCCTTGAAGGCGGCCTGCACGGGATGGAGTTGGCCGCCGGCGGCCATGCCCTCGACCGTGGTGATGCTGCGCCCGTCGGCCTGAAGGGCGAACATGGTGCAGGTCTTCACCGGCAGGCCGTCGAGCAGGACGGTGCAGGCGCCACAGCTCGTGGTGTCGCAGCCCACGTGGGCGCCCCGGAGGTCGAGGACCTCCCGCAGGAAGTGGACGAGCAGCAGCCGGGGCTCAACGGCAGCGGTGCGCGCCGAGCCGTTGACAGTGACGGTGATGGATTGCGTCATCGAGGACTCCCTTATCCGACCGGGACGCCGGCGACCTGGCGCAGACCCCGGGCCACGTACACACGAACCACGTCCCGCTTGTAGTCGGCGCTGCCCCGCACGTCGGTTCGAGGGTCGCTCGCCTCGGCGGCGAGGCGGGCCGCCTCTGCGATCGTGTCGTCGTCGAGCGTTGCTCCGACGAGGGACTTCTCGGCTGCGACCGCCTTGATGTTGGTGGCGCCCACGCCGGTGAGGGCGATGCCCGCCTTGGTCACCCGGCCTGCATCAGTAGCCACGAACACGGCCACCCCCACGGTGGCGAAGTCGCCGACCTTGCGCTCGAGCTTGAGGTACGTGCCGGCGAACTCGGCCCCCGGATCGGGAATCCGGGCCTCGACGGCCAGTTCGTCGGGGCGAAGCGTGCTGGTGAACGGCCCGTCGATGAATTTGCCGATGGGGATCCGTCGCGTGCCCGCCGTGCTCTTGGCCACGATCTCTCCGCCGAGGGCGAGCATCACCGAGCCCCAGTCGCCCTGCGGGTCGGCGTGACAGAGGGACCCCACAAAGGTGCCCTGGTTGCGGATGATCGGGTCGGAGATCAGCGGCGCAGCTGCGGCCATGGTCGGGTAACGGTCGGTGACCAGCTCCGACCGGACGATGGAGCGGTTCCGGACCAGTGCGCCGACCCGCAGCGAGCCCTTCCCCCGTCGGTCATGCTCGAGCCGGTCGAGGCCGGGGATCCGGTTGATGTCGATCAGGAGGGCCGGGGCCGCGAAGCGCAGCTTCATGAGCGGGATCAGGCTCTGACCCCCGGCCAGGACCTTCGCGTCCTCGCCATGCTCCGCCAGCAGCGCAAGTGCTTCGTCGAGCGATGAAGGAGCTACGTACTCGAAGTCCGACGGAAACATCGCCACCTCCTGAGCGGGCTGAGCGAGAACCTAAGCGTCATCGCCGTGCAAGGTCAACGTCTTGGCTATTTCACATGAGCTCCGGAAGGAGGCTCGCGAGGGTTTCCAGACTCGCCAGGTCGTGGCCGGACACGAAGACGTCGATGAAGGGCAGGGCCGCGCTCATGCCGCGTGCCAGGGGCTGGTACCGGGGGTCACCCTTCAGCGGATTGACCCAGACGATGCGGTGGGTCAGTCGGGCCAGCGTGGCCATCTCGGCGGCGAGCACGGCCGGTTCGCCCCGCTCGAGCCCGTCGGAGCAGATGACGACCACCGCCCCGCGCGCCATGCCCCGGCGACCCCAATCGCGGACGAATGCCCGAACCGAGTCCCCGATGCGGGTACCGCCCTCCCAGTCCACCACCGTCTCCGCCGCTCTGGCCATCGCCTGGTCGGGTCGGCGGTGGCGCAGGGCGACAGTCACCCGGGTCAGCCTCGTGCCGAAGCAGAAGACCTCCGTGGGGACCCCGCCGGACCGGGTCGCCGAGTGGGCGAACTGCAGCAGAGCGCGGGAGTAGCCGGCCATGGAACCGGAAACGTCGAGCAGCAGCACGATCCGGCGTGGTCGTACCCGGCGGGCCCGCCACGACTGTTCGAGCAGTTCGCCTGAGCTCCGCATCGACCGTCGCACGGTCCGGCGCAGGTCCGGGTACCGCCCCTTCGGCGCCGGTCGGGTCCGGCGGACCCGGCGGTCGGGAGGGCGCAGCCGCAGCCGGGCCATGAGCGCGGCCAGCGCCGCCAGCTCGTCCGGCGTGCAGTCGACGAAGCGCTTGTGGCGCAGAACATCAGCGCTGGACGCCGCCCGGCCACTGGGCCTGTCGGCCTCGGTCCCGTCGCGCAGGCGCAGTATCCCGGCGGCGTCGGCGACGACCGTCGCCGGTTGTCGGGGAAGTTCGCCCACCACCTTCATGCGCACGCCTCGTGCGTCGCCCGCCCATCGCCGGAAGGCCCGCTCGAAGGCGGCGACATCCTCCTGTCGGGACACCAGGCACGCCCGGCCGGCCCAGTACACGTCGACGCCGTCCGTCGGGTCGAGCGCAGCGACTGCGCTGGAGAAGGCGACCAGCTGGCCCGTCCCCACTGTGAGGCCCTCCCGCCGCAGCTCGTGGCCGAGGCCGATCAGCGCGGGAAGGACCTCGGAGGGTCGAACCGGCTCAGCCGTCTCCGACCGCCGTGTCGCTCACGAGCTCGGCCAGGCGATCGTGCACCAGGGCCATGTCGTCGTGATCCTTCACCACCGCGCCCAGGGTGTCGGTGGCCGAGGCCGCGTCGAGGGTCGTGGCTCCCAGGAGCATGAGCGCGTGGGCCCAGTCGATCGTCTCCGCCACACCGGGTGGCTTCGCCAGATCGAACTGACGGAGGCGGGCGACTGCGCCGGTGACCTTCGTGGCCAGCGCCGACGCCACCTCGGGCGCCCTGGCCCGCACGATCTCGATCTCCCGCTGTGGGGAGGGGTAGTCGATCCAGTGGTAGAGGCAGCGGCGCTTCAGCGCGTCGTGCAGCTCGCGGGTGCGGTTCGACGTGACGATGACAGGCGGCGGCACCTCGGCCCGGATGGTGCCGATCTCGGGCACGGTTACCTGGAAGTCGGAGAGCACTTCGAGAAGGAAGGCCTCGAACTCGTCGTCGGCCCGGTCTACCTCGTCGATGAGCAGCACGGCGCCGTCACCCGCCCGGAGGGCCTTGAGGAGCGGCCGCTCGACCAGGAACCGCGGGCCGAACAACTCCTCGACAGCGGACTCATCCGCCGCTGCCCGCTCGGAAAGGGCGCGGATGTGGAGCAGCTGACGGGCGTAGTCCCACTCGTACAGCGCCTGCCCGGCGTCGATGCCCTCGTAACACTGCAGGCGGATGAGTGGGACGCCGAGTGAGGCAGCCAGTGCCTTGGCCGCCTCGGTCTTGCCCACCCCTGCCTCCCCCTCGAGTAGCAGCGGGCGGTGGAGCGAGAGCGCCAGGAACATGGCCGTGGCCAGGCCGCGATCGGCCAGGTACGCCTGTCGCTCGAGTGCGTCCTGGAGATCCGCAGGTGACGACCACTCGTTCATCGGCGATCATGGTAGGTGGCCCGTTTGGAGCCGGCCGCCATGTGGGTACCGCCGATTCGAGGTGACGCAAATGAACGACCTGATGTGCCCGAGTTGCGGCAACGCCCTGCCCGAGGAGCTGGGGCAGCACGCATCCAACCTCGTGGTCGGGCTGGTGACATGCCCCCATTGCGGCGCGGAAGTCACGCTGGACAAGGGTCCGCACGAGCAAGAGAGCGCGGAGTACGAACGGGCTGTAGCGGCGCCGCCCGGTCAGGAGGAGGGTCGCAACACCTTCAGCGGTAACGACACCGTGGCCGAGGTGGCCGAGGAGCTCTCGGACAAGCCCACGTAGGCTCTCCCTCGGGCTGCGCCTCCACGTCGCGCCGGCGCACGTCCAGCGACGGCGACCGGCATGTCGTTGGCTGCGAGATACGCGGCCAGCTGTCGGGCGGCACCCAGGTACTTCTCGATCGTGGGAGGCGATCGGTTCGTCGCTCGAAGGTGCCGGCCAAAGCTGACGATCAGGCGCTCGAAGTCGCCTTCCGTGGCTGTCGTGGTGGCGCTCACGAGGCCTCCTTCACCCGTCAAGCGTTGGAGTCACCGGATCAGCTCGTAGAGCGGTGCGCTAACCACTGCAGGCTTGTGACCTGCGGGTTGGGGAAATCTACCAGCGTCTACTTGAACCAGATGCGCTGGTAGTCGCGGCTCTGCGGGTGGAGCAGCAGGCAGACGAGGGCGATCTCGAACATGAGGCTCAGGATGTCTGAGTTGAGCGGATTGCCCGTGTAGTACATGTTCACCACGAACGGGGCGATGGCGGCGGCGATGGCGAGGGGGTAGGCCCACTTGAACTCGTTGGCCACGCCGTAGCCGGCCGCGATGCCCCCGATGATCATGATGACGTACGGGAGCGGGAACAGGCCGAGGCGCAGCAGGTCGAAGAGCAGGAACGCCGAGTTCATGTAGAGCAGGTACACGGCGATGACCAGGGTCTGCGGCTGGGCGGGGTTCAGGAACCGGCGGGAGGCCATGGCCTCATTCTGTCAGGACCGACCCCTCTCGCGGTGGTTGCCCGGCCGCGGCCAGTTGCCCGCAGGCGGCGGCGATGTCGGTGCCCCGGTTCCGCCGCACGGTGGCGTTCACGCCGGCGGCGGTGAGCCGGTCACGGAAGGCGGCCACGCCCGCGGCCGGCGTCCCCCTCGTCAGGTAGCCGGGGGTCGGATTGAGGGGGATGAGGTTGACGTGGGCGCCCAGGGGACGGGCCAGGCGGGCCAGCTCGGCGGCGTCGGAGGAACGGTCGTTCACCCCGTCGATCAGGGCCCACTCGAACGACAGCCGCCGCCCCTTCGCCGCCGCCCACGCCCCGCAGGCGTCGATCAGGACGCCGAGGGGGTAGCGCCGGTTGAGGGGAACCAGGGAGTCGCGCAGCTTGTTGTTCGCGGCATGGAGCGACACGGCCAGGTTCACCGGCAAGGCCTCGCCGGCCAGGCGGAGGATGCCGGGCACGACGCCGACCGTCGAGATGGTCAGGTGGCGGGCCGAGAGCCCCAGGTCCCCGTGGAGCCGTTCGACCGCGGCCCACACCGGCCCGTAGTTGGCCAGCGGCTCGCCCATGCCCATGAACACGACGTTGGTGACCCGGCCGCCGGGTGCGGCGCGAGCGGCCCGGACGACCTGCTCGACGATCTCGCCGGCGGTCATCTGCCGCTGGAAGCCGGCCTGGCCGGTGGCGCAGAAGGAGCACGCCATGGCGCAACCGGCCTGGGTGGAGATGCAGACGGTGACCCGCCCCGACCGGTAGGACATGAGGACGGTCTCGACGCGGCCGCCGTCGGCCAGCGACCACAGCCACTTGGTGGTGTCGCCGTCGGCGGTGACCGACCGGTCCGCCATCCGCAGACCGGGTGGGAGCAGGTCGTCCAGCCGGGACCGGAGAGGGAGGGGGAGGTCGGTCATCTCCGCCGGCTCCCGGCCCTGGTGGAGGCTGCGCCAGATCTGGCGGGCTCGATAGGCCGGCTGGTCGTGCAGGAGGGCGCCCAGGTCCTCGAGGCTGGTGTCGAACCGACCGGGCATGCCCAAGGGTACGTTGGAGGGACCATGGCGCCCGGTCCCTTCCCCGACTCCGACGCCCACGCGGTCGCCGAGCACCACCATCGCGACATCCAGGGTGGCACGGCCCGGGCCGCGGTGTTCGGCGTGAGCGACGGCCTGGTCTCCAACGTGGCCATCGTCCTGGGCTTCGCCGGGGCCCACACCGCGCCCGGCCTGATCCGCCTGGCCGGGCTCACCGGCCTGATCGGGGGCGCGGTCTCGATGGCGGCGGGCGAGTACGTGTCGATGAAGGCCCAGTCCGAGCTGCTCGAACGCGAGCTGGACATGGAACGCATCGAGCTCCACCGCCGGCCGGAGGCCGAGCGGCGGGAGCTGGCGGCTATCTACCGGTCGCGGGGGGTCGACGAGGCCACCGCCGACCAGCTGGCCACCGCCCTGAGCCGCGACCCGGAGATGGCCCTGGAGACCCACGCCCGGGAGGAGCTGGGCATCGACCCGTCGTCCCTGGGGAAGCCGGTCAGCGCCGCGGTGTCCTCGTTCATCTGTTTCGGGATCGGTGCGTCCATCCCGCTCATGCCGTACTTCTTCGGCACCGGCACGGCCGCCCTGGTGATGGCCGTCCTGCTTGGGGCCCTCGCCGGCATGGCTGTGGGCGCCGCCCTGGCCCGCTTCACCGGAAGATCGATGGTCCGGTCGTCGCTGCGCCAGCTCCTGTTCACCGCCGTGCCCGCCGTCATCACGTTCGCCCTCGGGACCGCCGTCGGGGTGTCGGGGATCTAGGCATCACCGGTGGAAGGCGGACCGGCTCCGGCGCCACGTCACCGACGTAGGCCTGGTCGACGTGGTCGGTGGTGAAGCCGAGGTTCTCGTAGAGGTGGAGGGCGCCGGCGTTGTCGGCGTCGACGTAGAGCATGGCCAGGCTCAGGCCCCGCCGTGAGAGGTGGTCCAGGCCGGCCAGGACCAGCGACCGGCCGAGGCCGAGGCCACGGAAGCCGGGATCCACGGCCAGCACGTAGATCTCCCCCAGCGGCGGTTCGTGGTCGTCGTGGACCTTGGTCCAGCAGAAGCCGGCCAGCTTGCCGTCGCGCTCGTGGAGAAGGAAGCCGGTGGGGTCGAACCACGGTTGCTCCTCCCGGTTGGAGAGGGTTTCGAGGTCCCACCCGCCCTGCTCGGGGTGCCAGTGGAAGGCCCGGTTGTTGACCTCCAGCCAGGCCGCCTCGTCCTGGCCGGGGACGAAGGCCCGCACCGGCAACGTCGATGGCACGTCGACGGGGAGGCGGCGGCGCAGCTGGCGCAGCTCCCGCCCCCGCCGGAGCCCCACGGTCGCAGCCAGCTCGTCGTGGCCGTTGGCGGGCTTGGGCACCCACATGT
>JALYYN010000375.1 GCA_030946525.1 Actinomycetota bacterium
TCCGACAACGAGATCCTCCGCAACACGGTGGCCGATCACGACATGGGCCACGCCGGGTATCCCGACGCCGGTCGCCAGACCATGGGCATCCGCATCGAGGGACCGGCCGCCAACCGCAACAGGGTCATCGGCAACACGGTGACGGGCAGCGGCTGCGACGGGATCGTCATCCTCGCAACCTGTGACAATCCCGACGACGAACCGCCCTGCGCCGGCACGCCACCGAACGAGCACAACGAGATTGCCGAGAACGTGAGCAGCGGCAACGGCAGGAGCGGCCGGGGTTGTGGCATCCGGCTGTTCAGCATGCCGCTGCCCATGCCACCGGCCCATAACACCGTCCGCGACAACGTGGCCGACGACAACACGTCCTACGGCATCGCCCTCGATGGGCTGCCTCTCCGTGCCGCCGGGAACCGGGCGCTGCGAAACCGCGCTCACGGCAACGGCGAGTTCGACGGCTCCGACGGCACCCTGATGCCCCCCTGCGGGCGAAATGTGTGGGACGCCAACGAGTTCGGCACCGTGAACCAGCCGGGCGTCGAGAAGCGCCGGGAGGCCTGAGGCCATCGCGCTAGCCTCGGTGACGAGACTCAGGGGCGGACGGCGACGGATGCCCCGGATTCGGAGGGCAGCCACATGTCCAACCCGGGGCAACCCATCATCGGCCCAGGGGCCACCGGCGACGCCGTCCGGCGTGCGCAGCGGGCGCTGCGTCGTACGCCCGACCTCGAGCTGGTCGTGGACGGCGTGTTCGGGCCGGCAACCGAAGCCGCTGTCAAGGCGTTCCAGGAGGGCGCCGCGCTCCAGGTCGACGGCATCGTCGGCCCGGCCACCTGGTCCAGCCTCCCCGACGGCGGCCCCATGCCGACGCTGAGCGTCGGGTCGCACGGGCTGGTCGTCGCCCGGTTGCAGAACGTGCTCACCAACGGCGCGCCCGGCCAGTGGGGGACCACGCCGGGCCCGATCGACGAGGCGTTCGGAGCGCAGACGAAGGCGTCCGTGGAGGCGCTCCAGACATGGGGCGGCGTCCCGGCCGACGGGATCGTGGGCGACCGGACCTGGGCGGTGTCGCTTCACGCCCTGAGCGCCACCCTGGAGACCACGGTCGGTCTCGACTTCGTCCAGGGCTGATTCCGGGGCTGAGTCGCCCGGCACCGCCCCTCCTCTCAGGCGGCAATTGGCAGAGGACAGGCAGGAGAACCACAAGACTGCGACGTATCGACGTCTCGTCGCCTCCCGCCGAGGCTCCCGCCGCCGCCTCCGTCCAGGCCCGCCTGGACGCCCGGACGCGCCCCGAACCGGCCGACGCCTACCCCGTCGCCGTCCTGAGCAGGCTCGAGGCGAGCGGGCGGTTCCACCGGGACACCGGGTTCGGCCGGATCTTCCACCCCGGAAGCGTCTCGTTCAGGGAGAACCGGGCGACGGACGGCCTGCACGTCGTCATCAACAACGACCACATCGCCGCCCACGTCGACCGGGTCACGCCCCTGGCCGTCAACGGCGACAAGCCGGGCCGGTACTCGCTCCGCCAGGCCGCAGCGCACAACATCGCCGGTGCGGCCCAGGATTTCATCCGCCTCCTCCGGGGCCGCCAGGGCGACCACCGGTCGGAACTGGACTGCGAGTGGGTCTGGGATCCCGACGCCTCCAACCCGGACCCGGCGCACCTCCTCGACCCGGGATCGTCGGACTGGAGCGTGCAGCTCGAGGCCAGGGTCAGCGGGGTCCTCGACGACGAGCGGCTGCGCGCCGCGGTGGCCGTCGCCGTGGGTCGCCGGCCGCCGGAGCACGCCGTGGTCGACATCGTCGACGCCCCCGACGACACCGCCCTCGGCGCGGCCCGGGTCCGGCTGCACAGCCGGCCGGTGGCGGTGAGCCGATGGCCGCCGCTGCGGGCCACGCTGGCCCACCACCCCGACGGCGACGTCGTCATGCTGAACCTGAACCACGCCGCCGGCGACGGCCCTGCGGCCCTGGCCGTGCTCCGGACCATCGCCGCCGCCTACCGGGGCGGTGACCCAGGACGCGAGCAACCGGACTTCGTGGCGGTCAGCGACCTCCCCATCCGCCCGGCGTCGGCCCCGGTGTCAACCCTCGTCGCCCGGTACCGCCACCTGGTCGAGCTGGCCCGCGACCGGCTGGCCAACCCGGCCCGCCTGGCCGCCGACCAGCCCGTCGACCACCCCGGCGCCGGTTTCCACCTGGTGCGGCTCACCGTCGACGAGACCCGTCGGGTCATCAACGCCTCCCGCCCCGGCACCGGCCGGAACCTGCTCCTGGCCGGGCTCCACCTGGCCATCGGGCACTGGAACCTCCAGCACGGCACGCCCGGGCGGCGCATCGGCGTGCTCCTCCCCGTCGACCTGCGGCCCGACGGCTGGCCGGAGGAGACGGTGGGCAACTTCTCGGTGACCGCCCGGGTGTCGACCAGCCGCCGCCACCGTTCCGGGCCTCGCGCCGCCCTGCAGGCGGTGCGCACCCAGAAGACCCGCAACAAGCGGGTGCGGACCGGGGTCGCGCTGATCGGGGCCCTCGAGCGCTCGGGCCTCCTGCCCCTGTGGGCCAAGCAGTCTCTCGTCGTGCTGCAACCCCTCACCCGGAACCGCTTGGTCGACACCGCCCTCTTCTCCGACCTGGGCTGGATCGACGAGCCGCCTTCCTTCGGCGGCGGGGTCGACGTGGGCGACGTCTGGTTCTCCACGCCGGCCCGCACCCCGGGCTGCCTCTGCATCGGCGCCGTGACCGTGGCCGGACGGCTGCACCTCACCTTTCGCTACCCCCTGCGCCTGTTCAGCGCCGATGCCGTCCAGCGCTTCGCCGACTGCTACCTGGCCCAGATCCGCCAGGTCGCCGAGTCCCGGTACTGAGCGCGGCGCCGACCGCTACCCGGGCGGGGGGCCCATCGAGCGGCCGTGCACGTCCCGGTCGATCTGGAAGAGCAGCGGGGCCTGCTGCAGGAGGTGGGGGGAGTCGAGATCGTCGGCGACGAAGCGGTCGAGGATGGCGTCGACCGTCCCCGGCTCAGGCGTGTGGCGGACGTTGAAGAACCGCTCCTGGTGGATGTAGGTCCGGTCGACGCCCATCCCGGAGAGGGCCAGTTCCATCTCCTCGGCCATGGCACCGTTCCCCGCCAGGTAGAAGACCGTGTCGCCCAGGTGGTCGAGCAGCGGGGGGACGCTCTCGGTCAGCCGGCCCCGCAGGCCGGTCCATCCGGGTTCGGGCTGGGAGAGGGAGATGTGGTACCTGAAGTTCGGGTGGGCCGCCGCCAGGGCGTCGAGCTCATCGGTAAGGCACACGTCCTCGACCAGGCGCACGCCCCAGAACAGGCGGATCCTCCGCCGGTCGCCGGCCCGCAGCAGATGGGCGACGAGGGAGTGGCACGGGCTGAGCCCGACGCCGGTCGCCAGGAGGACGAGGGCCCAGTCGGGCTGCCGCGGCAGCAGCGACCGCCCGGACGGGCCCCGGAAGTGCAGCGGCGTGCCCGGCCGCATCGACGCCAGGTAGTGCGACAGGGGGCCCTCCGGGAAGACCCGTACGAGCATCCGGAACTCCCGGCCACCGTCGGGCGGGTTGAAGAGGCAGTACGGGCTGTGCTGGCGGCCGGCGGAGGGGACGTCCTCCTCGATGGCGACGAACTGGCCGGGCAGGTAGTCGAACGGCTGATCGTCGGTCACCCGGGCGTCGATGAGGACGGTCCCCGTGACTGTCAGCCGGTGAACGGCGACCACCTCCGCCCGGCGGCCGAAGCGGGACTCGCTCTCCCACGTCTGCTGATTGGCGGAGTCCGGATCGACGGTGGGCATGACGTTCCTCCCGTCTATTGCGCCACTGATCCTAGGCCGCCGTGGACGAACCGTCCCTTCTGGGATCAAGAGTCACCTACACTTCACGGGACGAGGGAGTCAGTGGGACTTGCTCGCAGTGAAGAGAAGAGAAAAGCGTGGCAACTGGAACAGTGAAGTTCTTCAACTCAGAGAAGGGCTTCGGCTTCATCTCGCGCGAGCAGGGCGATGACGTCTTCGTGCACTACTCCAACATCCAGGGCAACGGCTACCGCTCCCTGGAAGAGGGCCAGAAGGTCGAATTCGACGTGGCCCCCGGCCGCAAGGGTGAGGAAGCCCAGAACGTCCGGGCCATCTGAGCCCCTGTAGTTCCGTACTGGAGCCGCCGGCCTCGGCCGGCGGCTCTCTGTTTCCACCGCCGGCCCGAAGGAGATAGATGGGCGGTCAGCGAACCAGCTTCAGCAAGCTTCAACGCGATCGAGACAAGAAAGCCAAGGCTGCTGCCAAGCGTGAGAAGCGCCAGGAGCGCAGCACCAACCCCGAAGGTGACGAGACGGCCACCGACACGTTGCTCGACGACGGTGTCAGTGAGCTCTCGGCCGAGGAGTTGCTGACGCGGATCGAGTCGATCCACCGGCGCTTCGAGGCGAAGGCGATCTCCTACGAGGAGTACGAAGAGGAGAAGGCCGACCTGTTGAGCCGGCTCCCCGTCGATTGATGCTCTGAGCGGCTGAGCGACTGGGCCCCAGGTTCAGCCGCTCAGCTCCTCGGACAGGCCCAGCCAGCGCTCCTCCGCCTGGACCAGGCGGGTTTCCGCTTCGGCGAGCGCCGTGGCGACCGTCGCCAGGGCCTCGTGGTCACCGGCGTCCCCGGTCGCCAGCTGGGCGACCAGGGCGTCGCGCTCGCCCTCGGCGTCGGCCACCGCCCGCTCCGCCACCCCGAGCAGCCGCCGCACGGTGCTGGGTGAGCGTTGCTTCCCCGCCGGCGCGGCCGGCGGCTCCGCGGCGCGTGCCACCGGGCGACCCCGTGGAGCCGGCGCGGGCGTGGGCGGCCCCGGCGGGGGGACGGCGCCGAGGACGAGGCGGTCCTCCACCGTGCGCTCGATCAGGGCCCGATCGTGGCTCACGACCACCAGCGAGCCCGGCCAGTCCTCGAGGTAGGCCTCCAGGGCCCGTAGGGTGTCGAGGTCGAGGTCGTTGGTCGGCTCGTCGAGCAGCAGGACGTTCGGCATCCGGGTGAGGACGAGGAGCAGCTGCAGGCGCCGGCGCTCGCCACCGGAGAGGGTGCCGATCGGCGCCCGCTGGGTGTCGTTGTCGAACAGGAACCGCTCCATCAGCCGGGCCTGCTCCCAGTTGGGCTGAGTCGCCGGATAGGCGACCGCCTCCCGGACCCGCTGGGTCGGGTCCAGCTCGAAGCCGGTCTGGCTGTAGTAGCCGAGGCGGACGGTGGCCGCGGTCTCGACGGCGCCCTCCGCGGGCGTGAGCCGCCCGGCGATGATCTCCAGCAGGGTCGACTTCCCGGCGCCGTTCGGGCCCAGGATGCCGAGCCGCCCACCGGGCTCCAGGTCGACGTCGAGGTTGCGGAACAACCAGGGCCCGGGCGACCCCGGGAGCGGGGTGGCTGCGCCGTCGGCGAAGCGGTGGCCCACCCCGGTCAGGGTGATGACCCGGTCGCCCAGGCGGGGCGTGGTCAGGCCCCGCGCCGCGGCGCCCAGCTCGGGCGCCGCCGCCTTCTCGGGACCCGTACCACCCTCGACGATCGCCGTGGCCGAGGCGATCCGGGCCTTGGGCTTGCGGGTCCGGGCCGGGGCGCCCCGGCGCAGCCAGGCCAGCTCCGACTTGGCCAGGTTGCGGCGCACCGCCTCCGTGGCCGCGTCCTGGGCCGCCCGCTCGCTGCGGTTGGCCAGGTAGCTGGCGTAGCCGCCGTCGTGGACGTAGCCCCCGCCACCCTCGATCTCGAGGATGCGGGTGGTGACCCGGTCGAGCACGTGGCGGTCGTGGGTGACGAGGACCAGCCCACCCCGGTAGCGGGCCAGGCGCTGTTCCAACCAGGCGATGGCCTCGACGTCGAGGTGGTTGGTGGGCTCGTCGAGCACGAGCAGGTCGACCTCGGCCAGCAGGGCCCGGGCCAGCGCCACCCGCTTGACCTGGCCTCCCGACAGGGTGGCGACGTCGTCGTCGACCACCGGGCCCATCCCCAGGTGGTCCAGGATCGCCGACGCCTCCCAGCCCTCGCCCACCGCGCCCTGGACCGTCCCGGGCGGCAGCGCCGGCTCCTGCTCGAGCCAGCCGACCCGCACGCCGCGGCCCCGCCGGACCACGCCGTCCTCGGGCTCGGCCGTCCCGGCCAGGATCCGCAACAGGGTCGACTTCCCCGACCCGTTGCGGCCCACGACGCCGAGCCGGTCGCCGGTGTTGACCGTGACCGACAGGTTCTCGAACAGCGGCCGGTCCGGTCGGCGGACGGCCACCTTCTCGGCGTCGACGAGGATCAAGACGGAGGAGGTGCGGAGGTCGGCTAGAAGACGCCGTCGTGGCACTCACACTGGCAGCCGAGACCGGCGCCGGCGTCGCCGAGGGCGGCGGCCAGCCACCACTCCCGGCAGGCGTCGTGGTCGCCCGAGGCGCACGACGAGCTGATGGGCTTGAAGCTCAGGACGGCGGTGCCGGCGAGGACGGCCAGGAACGCGGCGACCGCCGAGACGCTCAGGCGGCTCTTGCCCTTGGACAGGCAGTCGACCTTGGGGTCGATGAAGCTGGTCGGCGGCGCCCCGCTCTTGGGATGGGCCCCCATCAGCGGCGCGCCGCAGTCGACGACGTTGGCGAACTTGAACGGGATCAGCGACCAGACGATCGACAGGGCGATGACGAACAGGACCGCGAACGGGACGATCTTCTGCTGCCTCGTCACTGTGCCCCCTGGCGGCTCTCCGCCGCACGTGCCCCCTGGCGGCTCTCCGCCGCACGTGTGCCCTGGCGGCTCTCCGCCGCAGGTGTGAACCGGCCCCGGGCGACCAGGACCTCGGCGATCTGCACCGCGTTCAGTGCCGCCCCCTTGCGTAGGTTGTCGCCGCTGACGAACAGGGCCAGTCCGTGCACCGCGCCGTCGTCGCTGCGGATGCGACCGACGATCGACGGGTCGATTCCCGCCGCGGCCAGCGGCGTGGGGATGTCGGCGAGCCCCACCCCGGGGGCCGATCCGAGCAGCTCGGTGGCCCGTTCGGGACTGATCGGCCGGTCGAACTCGACGTTCAGCGACAGGGAGTGCCCGGTGTAGACGGGAACCCGCACGCAGGTGCAGGAGACGGCCAGATCCGGGATGCCGAGGATCTTCCGGCTCTCGTGGCGGAACTTCTTCTCCTCGTCGGTTTCGTCGTCGACCAGCTTCCCGGCCAGCGGGATCACGTTGAAGGCGATGGGGGCCGCGTACATCTCGTGGGCGGGGAAGGGCACGGCCCCGCCGTCGTAGGCCAGGGCCGCCGACCGGGGCGCCACGTCGATCACCTGCTTCTCCAGCTCCTCGACGCCTCGCAGGCCGCCGCCCGAGACCGCCTGGTAGGTGCTGACGACGATCCTGCGCAGGCCGGCCTCGTCGTGGAGGGGCTTGAGGACCGGCATGGCCACCATGGTCGTGCAGTTCGGGTTGGCCACGATGCCCTTGGGGATGGGGTCCAGGGCGTCAGGGTTGACCTCGGCGACCACCAGGGGCACGTCGGGGTCGTGCCGCCAGCCCGAGGAGTTGTCGATCACGGTCACCCCGGCGGCCGCCACCCGGGGCGCCAGCTCCTTCGACAGGGTGGCGCCGGCGGCGAAGAGGGCGACGTCGAGGCCCGAGAAGTCCGCAGTGGCGGCGTCCTCGACGGTGATCTCGCCACCCTTCCAGGACAGCGTCCGTCCGGCCGAGCGGGCCGACGCGAAGAGGCGCAGCTCGTTGACCGGGAAGTCGCGCTCGGCCAACAGCGCGCGCATGATGCCTCCGACCAGTCCGGTGGCCCCCACGATCCCTACGTTCATGGGTGTAGAACGTAGCGAGTTCACGCGAGGGGCTGGTCGAGTTGGAAGGCGCCGTGCAGCGCCCGCACGCCCTGCTCCACCTCCGACGCCCGCACCACGCAGCTGATCCGGATCGGGGAGGTCGAGATCATCTCGATGTTCAGGCCCTCGGCGGCCAGGGTCTCGAACATGGTGGCGGCCACCCCGGGGTGGGTCTTCATGCCCGCGCCGATGAGGCTGATCCGGGCGATGTCGGCGTCGCCCGAAACCCGCTCGGCGCCCAGCTCGGAGGCGATCGCCTGGGTGACCCGGGTGGCGACGGCCATGTCGGCCTTGGGAAAGGTGAAGGAGATGTCGGCCAGGCCGGTGACCGACACGTTCTGCTCGATCATGTCGACGTTGACGGCCTCGTCGGCCAGGGCCCGGAACAGCCGGGCGGCGATGCCGGGCTTGTCGGGGACCCCCACGATCGTCACCTTGGCCTCCGACGTGTCGTGGGTGACCCCCGAGATGATGGCCTTCTCCACCGCATCCTCCTTCAGGACCCACGTGCCCGGCTCCCAGGTGAAGCTCGACCGCACATGCAGGGTGACGCCGTGGTTGCGGGCGAACTCGACCGACCGGGCGGCCAGCACCCGCCCGCCGGTGGCCGCCATCTCCAGCATCTCCTCGTAGGCCACCGTCTTCAGCCGTCGGGCGTCGGGCACCACGCGCGGGTCTGCGGTGTAGACGCCGGCCACGTCGGTGTAGATCTCGCACGCCTCGGCGCCCAGGGCCGAGGCCAGCGCCACCGCGGTCAGGTCCGACGCCCCCCGGCCGAGGGTGGTGACCTCCCGCTCGGTGGACACGCCCTGGAACCCGGCGACGACGACGACCTTGCCGGCCGCGAGCGCGTCCCGCACCCGGTGGGCCCGGATCTCGACGATCTTGGCCTTGCCGTGGGACGTGTCGGTGACGATGCCCGCCTGGCTGCCGGTGAGGGAGGCGGCGGGCACGCCCAGGTCGCTGATGGCCATGCACAGCAGGGACATGGAGATGCGCTCCCCCGCGCTGATCAGCATGTCCAGCTCGCGGGCGGGGGGCTCCGGCGAGATCCGGTGGGCCAGGTCGAGCAGGTCGTCGGTGGTGCGGCCCATGGCGCTCACCACCACGACGACGTCGTTGCCGCGGCGGCGAGTGCGGGCCACGTGATCGGCCACGGCACGGATACGGTCGGCATCGGCGACGGACGTGCCGCCGAACTTCTGGACGACGAGAGTCACGGGCAGTATCCAAGGTACCAGCGGCCTGGTCGGCGATACGAAGGGCCCGGCCTGGCCGGGGGATACGGGCGGCCCCGACCGAGGCGATACGGGCGGCCCCGCCCCAGCGGATACCGTGGCAGGCCGTGCCGACACAGAAACGCAAGGGCGGGAGCTCACCGGCGCGCCAGGCTGCGGCGGCCGCCGCGGCGCGGCGCCGTTCGGCCCAGCGCACCCGAGCCGTCGCCGGGGCCTTCCTCGCCATCGTGCTGGTGGCCGGGCTGGCCGTCGTGGTCGGCAACGGAGGCAGCAAGGCCGCGCCGGTGGCCGGCAACGCCTCCACCACGACCCTGGCCCCGGCTGCGGCCACCAGGCAGCCGGTCACGCTGACGCCCGTCGCCCCCGGGGCCACCATCACCGGCGACACCCCGTGCCCGGCGGCCGACGGCTCGTCGCCACGCACCACCACCTTCGCCAAGGCGCCTCCGACCTGTGTGGTCGTCGCCAAGGCCTACGTGGCCGACATCCAGACCTCCAAGGGCCTGATGGAGGTCGCCCTCGACGTCAAGGGCGCCACCAAGACCGTCAACAACTTCGTCGTCCTGGTCCGATACCACTACTTCGACGGCATCGCCTTCCACCGCATCATCCCCGGCTTCGTGATCCAGGGCGGCGATCCCCAGGAGTCGGGGCTGGGAGGCCCCGGCTACAAGTTCGAGGACGAGCTTCCCAAGGCGGGATCGTACAAGGTCGGCTCGCTGGCCATGGCCAACTCGGGTGCCAACACCAACGGGAGCCAGTTCTTCATCGTCACCGGTGACGCCGGAGCCAGCCTCCCGCCGCAGTACTCGCTGTTCGGCCAGGTGACCCAGGGCCTCGACGTGGTCCGGGCCATCGACGCCGTCGGCATCCCCGGCACCCAGGACGGCAAGCCCGGCGAAGCGGTCACCATCCAGTCGGTCACCATCAAGGAGACGTGAGACACATGCCCACCGAGTGCCCAGCGGCCGACGGATCCAGCGCCAAGACCCAGAAGTTCAGCGGCCCACCGCCGCTGTGCATCGACCCGGCCAAGACCTACACCGCCACCATGGTGACCAACAAGGGCACCATGACCATCGCCCTCGACCCCATCGCCGCCCCCAACACGGTCAACAACTTCGTGGTCCTGGCCCGCTACCACTACTACGACGGGGTCACGTTCCACCGCATCATCCCCGGCTTCATGATCCAGGGCGGCGACCCCCAGGGCACGGGCATGGGCGGCCCCGGCTACAAGTTCGCCGACGAGCTGCCCCGGCCGGGCCGTTACGAGATCGGCTCGTTGGCCATGGCCAACGCCGGGCCGAACACCAATGGGAGCCAGTTCTTCATCGTCTGCGGGATGGCCGGCATGCAGCTCCCCCCGCAGTACTCCCTGTTCGGCAAGGTGGTCGACGGCCTCGACACGGTGCTCGAGCTGGAGAAGGTCGGCAGCCCCGGCGCCGGCGTGCCCAAGCAGCGCGTGCTGATGGAGTCGGTGACGATCACCGAGTCGTAGAGCCCTCACCCCCGCCGTTCTGGCTGCAGTTGCGTGCGTATGCGCGCCCAACTGCAGCCAGAACCGGGGGGGGTCAGCCAGGGAAGAGCAGGTCGACGAAGCGCTCGACGGTGGGCTGGGGTTCGTGATTGGCCAGACCGGGCTGCTCGTTGGCCTCGATGATCATGTACTCGGGACCGTCGACGGCGGGAACGATGAGGTCGAGGCCCAGCACGGGGATGTCGATGGCCTCGGCGGCCCGCACCGAGACCGCGGCCAGCTCGCGGTGCAGTTCGTCGGTGACGTCGCGGATGGTGCCCCCGGTGTGGAGGTTGGCCGTCCGGCGGACGTGGATGACCTCGTCGCCCGGGAGGACGCTGTCGAACTCGTAGCCCTGGGACCGGACCACGTCGAGCGTGGTGGCGTCGAGGGGCACCTGCGAGGCCCCGGCGGTGGCCGCCGACCGCTGCCGGCTCAGGGAACCGACCAGCTCGGCGACGGTGTGGCGGCCGGTCCCGGTGACTTCCGGCGGCCGGCGGACGGACGCGGCGACCACCTCGCCGCCGATCACCACTACCCGCAGGTCCTCGCCCTCGCAGCGCTGCTCGAGGATGACCTCGGGCCAGACGGCACGGGCGACGGTGGTCGCCGCAGCCAGGCCCTCGGCGTCGACCACGCCCACGCTGATCCCGCTCCCGCCCTCGCCCCGGGCCGGCTTGACCACGATGTCCTTCCACTGTCCGAGAAAGGCGACGTCCTCGTCGTCGAAGGTGGCCGTGCGGCCGGGCGGGATGTGGAGGCCCTCGCGTTCGAACACCCGCCGGGTGTGCGCCTTGTGGTCGCAGCGGCGGAAGGCGACGGCCGACGTCAGCTCGGAAAGCGACTCCACGGTGGTGATCCGGCGCCCGTCGGACGAGAGGGCCAGCTCGCCGGTCGAGGGGTCCAGCACCTCGACGTGGATGTGCCGGCGCAGCGCCTCGTCGACGATGACCTGCGAGTAGTGGTTGAGCCGGTCGTAGCCCGCCGGCAGGGCGGTCGTGGCCGTCAGGCCAAGATCCTCTCCGATCAAGCGGCCGCCGAGGCCAGGACCGGCACGGCCGCCGCGGGAGCCAGGCCCGGCTCGACCGCGATGCCCGTCGGCACGGCCTGCAGCCGGCCGGCCTCGGCCACCAACCAGCCGAACAGGGCGGCGTGGCCCGGCTCGCCGACGAGGAGCTCCGGGTGCCACTGGACGCCGAGGACACGCCGGCCGTCCTCGCCCTCCACCGCCTCGATCGTGCCGTCCTCGGCCCAGCCCGTGGCGTGCAGGCCGGCGCCGACCGTGCCGACGGCCTGGTGGTGCAGGGAGTTCACGCCGAGGAGGCCGATGCCGGCGCCGGTGGCGGCCTGCAGCCGGCTCCCTTCGAGCACCCGCACGCCGTGGACCGGCGTAGCGGCCTGGTCCTTGCGGCAATGCTGGAGGTCGGTCACGAGGGGAAGGTGCTGGACGAGGGTCCCCCCGGCCGCCACGTTGAGGACCTGCGCCCCCCGGCAGATGCCCAGGACGGGAAGGTCACGGG
>JALYYN010000379.1 GCA_030946525.1 Actinomycetota bacterium
TGGCCACCGTGGTGTCGGCCGCGAACGGCACCCGGCCGGTCACGCCCTCCACCAGCACGATGGCCAGGGAGTAGACGTCGGCCTTGCCGTCGACGGGCACGCCCCGGACCTGCTCGGGCGACGCGTAGCGCGCCGTGCCCAGCACCGCCCCCACCGGCTCGGTCCAGGCCGCCTCGGCCAGGGCCCGGGCCAGGCCGAAGTCGGCGATGCGCAGGCGGCCCTCCTCGTCGAAGAGCAGGTTGGCGGGCTTGATGTCGCGATGGACCAGGCCCCGGCCGTGGGCGTAGGCCAGCGCCCGACCCGCCTCCAGGCCGACCATCACCGCCTGCGACGGACTGAGCCGGTGGCCCCGGTCCAGCATGGCCCGGAGGCTCCCGCCGCCCAGGTACTCCGAGACGAGGTAGGGGCCGTCGGCCTCCTCGCCCCAGTCGAAGACCGCCATCACGTTGGGATGGTTCAGGGCGGCGGCGGCCCGGGCCTCGGCCCGGAAGCGCTTCAGGAACGCCTGGTCGTCGGCGAGGGCGGGGTGGAGGATCTTCACCGCCACCCGGCGGCGGAGGCGGACGTCGTCGGCCAGGAAGACATGCGCCGAGGCACCCGTCCCGATGGGGGCGAGCAGTCGGTACCGGTCTCCGAGAACGCGACCGAGATGGTCCGCGATCCGGGTCGATGCCACGGTTGTCAAGGGTACCGTGCCTGACCGCTCCACCATGGGCAATCGGGCAGGCGAGAATGGCGCCTTGCTACGACGACTGATCATGACCCTCATCGCCGCCGCCGCGGTCGGCGGCATCGTCTTCGCCTTCTCCGGACCCTCGGGCGACGACTCCCAGAAGAAGCCGGTGGGCGTGGAGGCTGTTTCCCCCGAGGGCGGCGACCTGGATCTGCGGCAGGCCACCATCGTCGCCGACCTGGCCCCGGGCTACACCGGGTACCTCTCCATCGACGGCAACGAGGTCCCCGAGGACGACGTCCAGTTCGTCGACGCCCTCAACACCCTCACCCTCAAGCCCCAGCCCGGCAGCGATTTCGGGACCATCCAGGCCGGCAACCACTGCGTGACCGTCTTCTACCGCCGGATCGGCGACCCCCGGGAGAGCTCCGCCTCCTACCGCTGGTGTTTCCGGCTCCACTGAGCCGGTGAGGCCGTCGCCAGTCGAAGGGTGCGTCTTCTGCGCCATCGTGGCCGGCGCCACGCCGGCCCACGTGGTCGCCTCCGACGAGCACACCGTGGCGTTCCTCGATGCCCGGCCGGTCTTCCCCGGCCACACCCTGCTGGTGCCCCGGATCCACCACGAGACCCTGGCCGACCTGCCGCCGGAGCTGGTCGGTCCCCTCTTCGCCGCCGCCCAGCGCCTGGCCGTGGCCGTGGAGGCGGCCATGGAGGCCCACGGGACGTTCGTCGCCATGAACAACCGGGTGAGCCAGAGCGTGGCCCACCTCCACGTCCACGTCGTGCCCCGCCGGCGCAAGGACGGCCTGCGGGGGTTCTTCTGGCCCCGCCAGCGCTACGCCGACGAGGAGGCGATGGCGGCGACCGCGGGACGGATCCGGGCCGCGGTTCACATGGCGGACGAGTCAATCGGGAAGGCGGGCGGCCAGGTTGAGCTTCCACTCCTGGGCGAGGGGCTCCACGTGGAGGAGGGCCTCGATGAGCTCCGCCGGGACCGCTCCCGGCCGGCGGGCCTCGTGCATGATCCGCACGGTGGCGCCCATGGGGTGGCGCTCGACCACCGTGACAGGCCCGGCGACGGGCACCCGGCCGGGCTCGACGACCCGCAGGTACCAGCCGGTGCGGCCGGACTCGCCGAGCAGCCGGCCGATGTCGCCCCGGCCGCGGTGGATGGCCAGCTTGAAGCACGGGGAGCGCGGCTGGCACACCTGGAGGACGGCGTCGCCCCAGCCCCACAGGTCGCCGATGCACACGTCGTCCTCGGTCACCCCCGAGGTGGTGAGGTTCTCACCGAACGCGGCCGGGCCCAGCTCCTGGTCCAGCTCGGCCGCCCAGGCCGGCAGGTGCTCGGACGGGTAGGCGTAGACCGCCTTGTCCGGGCCCCCATGGACCCTGAGGTCGGCCTGGGCGTCGCCCTCCAGGTTCAGGTGGTCCAGCCACAACGTCCCGCCCGGGGCCACCGGCACCTTGGCGATGCCGCTGGTGACGGGGTGGCCCCGGTGCTCGCCGAGGTACTTCGGCATGGTCACATTGACCGAGACCAGCCCGATGGCGGCGGGTTCATCCACGGGGCGGCCTCATCGGCAGAAGAACCGGTCCCAGGCGTCGGGGTCCTCGTCCAGGGTGTCGATGTCGATGGCCTGCCCGTCACGGATCTCGAAGAGCAGCGACGTGCGGCAGTCCAGGGCGCGGCCCTTGCGGGTGGCCGTGCTGTGGTGGACGGTCACGACCCGGCTGCCGTTGACCAGGACCTGCTCCAGCTCCGCCCGGAACGTCCCCGCCGTCTCCTCGGCCAGCCGGCCGTAGAATCCGAGGACGGCGTCGCGGCCCTCGTAGTCACCGGCCAGGGGGTTGTCGCCGGGCTGGTGCTGGACGACATCGTCGGCCAGCAGCTCGGCGAAGGCGGCGATGTCGCCCGTGTTGAAGGCCTCGTAGCCTCGGCGGACCAGGGTGGCGTTGGGGTGCTCAGTCATTGGGTGGCTCCTCTCGGGTGGGTGTGAGGAGATCGTGACGGGAGCGTGGCCCGGCGTCATCGGGCGTTCACCCGATTCGGACCAGGTCGTGGCCGAGGGCGAAGACCGTGGCCGCCGCCCGGGTCGAGACACCTATCTTGCGGTAGATGTGCTCCACGTGGGCGCCCACCGTCTTGGGCGAGATGAACAGCTCGGCCGCCACCTGGGCGTTGGTGCGACCGCGGGCCAGCAGGGCCAGCACCTCGACCTCCCGCCCGCTCAGCCCGCCCGGCAGGTCGGCGGGCGCCCGGGGGGGACGCTCCCACCCAGCCGCTTCGAGCACCGCGCCGGCGGCGTCGGGGTGCAGCCGTCCCTCGGCGCGCTCCCGGGCGACGATGGCCGCCGCCTCGTGGGCGGCGAACGCGGGCCGGTGGGGACGGGCTTCGAGGAGGGCGTGGTAGACGTCGGCCGCGGCCAGGAGGGCGGCCGGCAGGGGCAGGTCCCGCCCGCCGAGGCCCCGGTGGTAGCCGCTGCCGTCGACCCGCTCGTGGTGGAGGACGGCCGTCGCCCCAACTGCGGCAAGCGGCGGGCACCGGGAGACGATGCGACCGGTGTGGTAGCCGTGAAGGCGGACCCGCTCCCACTCGCCGTCCGACAGCGGACCGGGCTTGTCCCAGATTCCGGTCGACACCGCGCACCGACCCAGGTCGTGGATCCACCCGGCCCGGCGCAGGTCGACCACGGCATCGGCGTCCAGCCCGCATGTCGCGCCCGCCGCGGCCGCCAGCCGGGCCACGCCGTCGGAGTGCCCGACGGTGAAGGGCGACTTGAGGTCGGCGAAGTCGCCCATGGCCCGCAGGGCCCGGTCGACGCCCTCGCCGTCCAGCCGGGTCCACGGCTCGGGCTCGGCCGCCACCACCGCGTCGAACGTCGCCGGACCGGGCAGCGCGTCGAACAGCTCCGCCCGGTTGGAGCAGGCCAGCTCCACCAGGGCCGGGTCGAACATCCTCCCGGACCGCGCGCGCAGCGCCGCCACCGCGCCGTCCACGCCGTCGAGGCGGTGGAACAGCTCGCCGTAGTGGGCCACGTGGCCGACCCGGACGGGCAGGGCGATGGCCTCGCCCCGGCGTTCCCCGGGCACCCCACCCTTGCCGTCCCAACGCTCGAAGACCTGGCCGAGGGCGTCCTGCACCTCGGGCCCGAGGCTCAGGCGGTCGGCCAGCAGCCTGGCCACCTCGCAGCTGGCCTGCTCGTGCTCCTTGCGGACCTTCGGCCCGGCCGACAGCACCCGGGCGACCGCCCGGACCCGGCGCAGCCCCGGCTCGCCCTTGCCGGCGTTGCGGAGGATGATGCCGAGCACCTCGCGCATGTCGGCGGGGTCGGCGGCCGCGAACCACGAGCTGCCGGCGATGTCGTCGCCGAAGACGGTGGCGAACTCGTGGGCGGACGCCGTGCAGCCGACGAATCGGAGCAGCGAGGCGTAGTACGTGGTCCGGCGGTCCTGTTCGGACAGGCCCGCCAGTGCGGCCAGCCGCATGGCCGCCAGGCAGGCCCGCTGGGCCTGCTCCAGCGGGAGGCCCTTGCCCAGGTCGGTGGCGACCGACAGGGTGGCGACCAGCCCGGCCAGGCGCAGCGGCGGCGCCGGCGCCCCGGTCACGGCGCGCCGGTCTCCGGCACCTCGCCGGTCCCCGGCAGGTCGCCGGTCTCGAGGAGGTGCAGGAACGCTGCCTCGCCGATCACCGGGACGCCGCACTCCTCGGCCTTGGTCACCTTGGCCTGACCCGGCTCCGCCCCGGCCACCACGTAGGCCGTCTTCTTCGACACGCTGCCGGGTGAAGCCCCGCCCCGGGCCTTCACCGCCTCGACCGCCTTCTCCCGCGACATCGACTCCAGGGTCCCGGTCACCACCACCGCCTTGCCCGCCAGCGTCGGTTCCAGCTGCGAGCGGGCCACGCCTTCGAAATGCACCCCCGCCTCGCGCAGCTTGTCGACCACCTCCCGGTTGCGGTCGAGGGCGAAGAACTCGTGCACGCTCCTGGCGATCACCGGGCCGACGCCGGGCGCGGTCGCCATCTTCTCCTCCGACGCCTCCACGATCCGGTCAAGGTGCCCGAACGCCTCGGCCAGCACCTCGGCGCCCCGGCCGCCGACGTGGCGGATGCTCAGGCCGATCAGCAGGTTGGGCAGCGGCCGGGTCCTCGACTTCCCGATGGCGTCGAGCAGGTTGCGGGCCGAGATGTCGGCGAAGCCCTCCAGGCCCATGAGGCCCTCGTAGGTCAGCCGGTAGATGTCGCCGGGGTCGTGGAGCAGGCCGGCGTCGGTGAGCTGCATGACCCGCCTCTCGCCCAGCCCCTCGATGTCCATCCCGCCCCGGGAGGCGAAATGGCCGATGCGGCCGGCCCGCTGGGCCGGGCAGTCGACATTGATGCAGAAGGTGTCGCTCTCGCCCTCGGTGCGCACCAGCGGGCCGTGGCACACCGGGCACTCGTGGGGGAAGGTCCACTCGGGCAGGTCGGGCGGTCGCAGGGAGAGCACGGGGGCGACCACCTCGGGGATCACGTCTCCCGCCTTGCGCACCGTCACCGTGTCACCGGGGCGGACGTCCTTCACCCGGACCTGGTCCTGGTTGTGGAGGGTGGCCAGCTGGACGGTGGAGCCGCTGACCCGCACCGGCTCCAGCTGGGCGAACGGCGTGGCCTTCCCGGTCCGGCCGATCGAGACCATGATGTCCCTGAGGAGGGTCGTCGCCTCCTCGGGCGGGAACTTGTAGGCGATGGCCCAGCGGGGCGATTTCGACGTCGAGCCCAGCTCCTCCCGCTGGCCGAGGTCGTCGACCTTGACCACCACCCCGTCGATCTCGTAGTCGAGGTCGTGGCGCTGCTCGATCCATTTCTGGCAGTAGGCGTAGACGGCGTCGAGACTGTCGACCTTCTCGATCTGGTCGTTCACCGGCAGCCCGGCCCCGGCCAGGTAGTCGAGCGTCTCGCTGTGGCTCCGGAACCGTGGGCCGCCCTCGATCTCGCCGAGCTGGTAGGCCCAGAAGCGCAGGTCCCGGCTCGCCGTCACCTCGGGATCCTTCTGCCGCAGCGACCCGGCGCCGGAGTTGCGGGGATTGGCGAACAGGCGCAGGCCGGCGTCGCCCTGGCGCTGGTTGAGCTCCCGGAACGCCGAGACCGGCATGTAGACCTCGCCCCGCACCTCCAGGACGTCGGGCAGGTTCCGGCCCTTGAGCCGCTCGGGGACGACGGTGATCGTGCGGACGTTCTCGGTCACGTCCTCCCCGACCACGCCGTTGCCCCGCGTCGCGCCCCGGACGTACCGACCGCCCTCGTACAGCAGCGAGCAGGCGATCCCGTCGATCTTGAGCTCGCTGACGTAGTCGACGTCGCCGGTGCCGTTTGGCGGCTCTCCGCCGACGCCGATGTAGCGCTCCATGCGCTTGCCCCACGCCACCAGCTCGTCGAAGCCGAAGGCGTTGTCGAGCGACATCATCGGCATCCGGTGACGGACCTCGGCGAAGGCGGACGACGCCCGCCCTCCCACCCGCTGGGTGGGGGAGTCCGCCGTGCGCAGGTCGGGGTGGGACTCCTCCAGCGCACGCAGCTCCCGCACGAGGCCGTCGAACTCGGCGTCGGAGATCTCGGGGTCGTCGAGGAGGTAGTAGCGCTCGGTGTGGTGCTCGATGAGCGGGCGCAGCTCGGCGGCGCGCTCCGCGGGTCGCTCGCTTCCCATTGGGGGGCGACGGTAGCGTGAGCCGGGATGAACGAGGTCCCGTCTTCCTGAACCGGGATCTCTCACGTCTGCTCCCCTGGCTGGTCCGCGGCCTCTGGGTCGCGTTGCCCTTCAC
>JALYYN010000380.1 GCA_030946525.1 Actinomycetota bacterium
TGCATTGTAGTCCGATGCACCATCAGAGTCGGGCTCATATGCCGTCGAAATGAAAGCGGTATTTCACACGGTGCTCGCCAGTGCCAGCCTCCGGGGTGGCCCCTACGGCTATTTCGCTACAGCCTGCCAGACCCGGAACTGGTCTTGTGCCCCTCGAGAATTGTGGCGGACGGCTCGTCGATTGCCCGTAGGACTTGGCTCGAAGTGGTCAGCTGGTGATGCCGTCGGTCACCTGCTCATCAACGAAATAGGAACCCGACGAGCTGGGTCAACCCTGTTAAGGGATAACCGGTAGTTTTGGCGCAATATCCAACGTTTGGGCGTGGGTGGGGAAGATCGTCGGGTCGTGCTGCCCAACTGGTGTGGCGGTCGAGCTGGTCCCACGTTTGCCGACGATCTCGACTGCGCCCCTGCTGCTCCCGGGCCCGCCAGCGAAGCCGGGACAAGGGCTGGGGGGCGATATCAGCACGTACCGCTCGGTCGCCGAGCACGCCACCCCGAGCGGTAGCGCCAGTTTTCCCGCTCTCTCCGCCTCGGCCACGCTCGGCCGGGTCGTCGTTACCAGTCGCGACGAGCGCTGCTGAGCGTGGGCCAACGCGGCCAACGCCGACGAATCCTCATCGGATTGAAGCCCTGTCACGGCCCGAGCGCGCAAAGGCGGCGGTAGGCGAACGTCGTCGTCGCCACGATGCTGGCCAACCCGCCGAACACCATCAGCAGATAGAACGCCCAACCAGTGATGGCCTCCCTAAGGGGGCTGTCCGGCGGCCTCGCTCGCCGCCACGACGCCGAACCCATTCAACCGCAGGACCGTCCCGAGGTTGGACGCATCGTGCTGACCCGAACGACGGCGCCGGCAATGGTGCGGCCGTTCGATGACGGAAGGTAGGGACACCCGATCGGCGTGCCCAGATCGCTTCCGCCTTGGAAGACCGTGCAGGCAGCATGCGTGGCGTCCTTGAAGGGGCTGATTCGCTCTCTCGCGAGGGGCGCCACGGTCACTGCGGTGTCGGCGCAGTGATCGATCGTGACCGACTCGGCGCTGTCGTTCTGCACATACGCAGTCGTTGTCGGGGTGTATCCGCCCAAGACGAATAAGACGACCGCCGCGACCGCGACGACGGCCATGACGCCGACGCCGCCGAGCACCCAAGCTTTCGGAAGACGCCTCACCCTCGAAAGTCGACCACAGCATCACCGCATCGCCAAACTGCTCGGCGTCAGCCCCGGCACCCTCTACACCACAACCCGACATGCGCGAGCTGCGACCCGGCGTACGCCCAGGCTCCGACGGCCACCGTCCGGTCCGCGCCCGCGGCGCCGGGTCCTTCCCGGGTGCATTCGAACGACCACCGGCATCGTTATCCCGTTATCCGCCCGCTCGACGGCCGCCGCCGAACGGCGACCAAACGCACCGCCGTGGTTCCTCGCAGCCGAGCAGTACGATGCGATACGTGAGCGACGGTCGTCCAGACGACGGCTGGGACGGCGTTCCTGTCGTCTCGGGGGCGGACTGGGTGGAATCTGTTCATCGCGCCGGTCCGTCGACGCCCGACGACGTGTCAGTCACCTGGGACGGACGTCGGCTCGACAGCAAGGACAAGGTCTTCGCCTTCCTCGCCGAGGTCGAGGCCGACCGTGCGGCCGGGGTAAGTCTCGATGAGATCTTCAGACGCCAGGACGAGCTCCGTTCTCGAGCCTGACATCCACCGCCTCGTCGAAGTTTTCAACCGGCACAGGGTCGAGTATCTGATGGTCGGAGGCGTCGCCGCCCGCGCCTACGGGGCCGTTCGCCCGACCGGCGACGCCGATTGTCTCATCCGGCGAACGGTGGACAACTTCGAGCGGCTGGCGGCAGCGATGCGGGAGCTACATGCCCGGCTCCGCGTGGAGGGGCTATCTGATGCCGAGGCCGCAGCCCTTCCGACGCTTCTCGACGTCACGTCGCTCGGCCGCATGGAAATTTTCCACCTGGCGAACCGACGCTGGTGATGTCGACGTTCTCGTTGACATCCCAGACCGCCAAGGGAGCCATCGGCGCTACGAGGAACTGGAGGATCGTGCGCAACGGCCCGACTACGACGGCATCAGCATCCGAGTCGCGGGCATTGCCGACATCGTTGCGTCGAAGGAATGGGCCGATCGGCCAAAGGATCACGAGGCGTTGCCCGAGCTGTACCAGCTGCGAGATCGTGCCCGAGGATCGCGAGCGGGTCAGTCTCCGTCAGCCCCAGAGGATACGTTGTGACTCGCGGGAGCCGGTGTCGAGGGGCTGGCCCTCGGCAAGTCGGGCGTCCAGCGCTTACGTCGTGAGTCGGGGGATAACGCCAGCTATCCCCGATGCGAGGTGACCGCCCCGGCCACCTTGGCCTCCAGATCGGCCACGCGCTTCGCGTGAGCGGACGGCTGGCGATGAGAGGGCTTCGGTGAACTCCTGGTCACCGACAGCGCCGACGCCGAGCTCGGTCCCGTCGCTGGCTACGTCGCTGGCGTCCTCGCTGTTTCCCTGGGCGTCGGGGGCCACTTCTGGCGCCCGCTTTCTGAGTTCCGAGAAGCGGACGTTGTCGGAACTCAGACGGCATTCTGAAGGCGGTCTGGCGAGGTGCTCGCTGGTAGGGTCGTATTTGCCGGGTCCTCGGAGACGCGGTTGAGCAGCCAGCCCGGTTAAGCAGCCCTGGATCAGGGCCGAGGACTTTGGCTCAACCGACCTCCGTACGACGGGAAGGGCCGCGTCAGCCCGAACTGCGCTCGCGGTCGCCGACGGCACCTCAGACTCCGGGGCACGAGCGAAGCGACCCGGGCGACCCCTATTCGTCCGGTGGATGGACAAGCCGCTCGGCCATGTCACGCAGCTTGACGTTGGCCCGCTGCGAGGCTCGTCGAAGGATGTCGAACGCTTCGTCGTCGGAGATTTTCTGTTGAGCCATGATGATCCCCTTGGCCATACCGATGACGTTGCGGCTGTCGGCTTTGGCCTCGAGCTGCGCCTCCCGGGTAGCACCGGCCAGAGCAACCGCGGCATGGGCCGCGAAGACCGAGCCCACCGCGATGTCCTCTTCGTCGAACGCATCAGGCTGCAGGCTGTACAGGTTCAGCGACCCCATCGTGTCCTCGCTGGCAAACAGCCGCAGCGACAGGATGCTCTCGATGCCCGTCCGCTCGTGTGCCCGGGGCGCAAACTCCGGCCACCGCTTCTCGTGCGAGAGCGAGCCGGTGACGAACACCTGGTGTTCCCTGATGGCGTCGACGCACGGCCCCTCCTGTGTCTCCGTCTGCAGCTGGTCGACCAGGGAGGGCATGTCGTCCGTGGTGGCGCGCGACGTGACCCTTCTGCCCTCGGCGATGGAGATGCCAGCCGCCTGGCATCCGTCGACGGTCTGCACCGCCAAGCAGCAGATCCGGTCCAACGTGGCGTCCAGACCCCGCTCGTCGAGGAGGCTGCGGGCCACCTCGGCGAAGGTCGTCGCGAGATCGACGTCGTGGTCTCCCCGGTCCGGCGTGCTTGCGCTCAACATTGGACGGGTGCCCCCCTTTACTCCGTTGGGCTGGCGAGAGGCATCCCTCCAGCGTCTCCAGTCACAAGGGGTCGAGGCCTGTCACCGGAAGCGCCCTGGTGCTGACCGCAAGTGCGACGTCGGCGAGGCGGAGGTGGTGGTTGCGGGCGTGGCCCCGCAAACGACTGAAGGCCTGCTCCATGTCGAGCCCGGCCCGCTCGGCCGCCACGCCCTTGGCCTGCTCGATCACGATCCGGGTGTTGAGGGCCTGGGTGAGCTGCTCGTTCAGGACCTGGGCGTCGCGAGCGGCACGGTGGGCCAGGATGGCGATGGTGGCCACGTCGGCCAGGGCCTGGGCGGCGGCGACGTCGGCGTCGTCCATCTGGCCCTCGTCGACCCGGAACAGGTTGAGGGCGCCGATGCTGTGGCTCCGCAGGCGCATGGGCAGCGCGTGTACGGACCGGAACCCGGCCGCCACGGCCTTGGGCGCGAAGCGAGGCCAGCGGCTGTTGACCTCGTCGATCTTGAGGTTCACGACCGGCTGACCGCTGCGATAGGCGTCGATGCAGGGGCCCTCCTCGGCCTGACCCTCGAAGACCTCCAGGACCCGCATCGCCTCGCTGGAGGATGCCAGCACCCGCAGCTCGCCGTCGGCGGGGCCAGCATCAACCCGGCGGCGGCGACATCGACGACCTCGACGCAGCGGTCGGCCACCAGCGTGAGCAGATCAACCACATCGAAGTCCTCGATCAGGCTGTCGGCCAGCTCCACCAGGGTCCGGGTGAGAAGCGCTTCTCTCGGCATGTGCGTTCCCCTGGACCCCACGTCTTGAAGTCCCTATGTCCCTTGTACGACCGCCGCCGGCCTCAGCCGTACCGAGACCTTCCCGCCGCCGGTGGAGCATCCTGTGGACGAGGCTCAGATATGTCGCTGGAACCCCCGGGGTCCCGGGCTGCCGTCGCCCATCGGTGACGCGAGAGAAAGGTCCGCGTGCTCCCCCCTCGTCTCCGGCGCGGTCTGCTTGGCTCAGGGCTCGCGGCATCGGGGCTGCTGGCGTACCAGGTGGCCACGTACAAGCGCGGGACGCGACAGCGTTTCGACATGCCCACCCGGTCCCCAACCGGGCACCGAGGCGTTCGCCCGACTGGTCACGGCCATGACCCCCCCCGAGCTGGCAACCACGTCAAGGTCATGCGCAACGGCGGCACGCTCGATGCCATGGTCAGGGCCATCTCCTCGGCCACCGAGACGATCCTGTTCGGCATCGATGTGGACGGCATCTTCGGCCCCATCACCGACGGGCGCGTGCGCGACTTCCAGCTCACCTTCGGTGCCACGGTGGACGGCATCGTCGGGCCCGAGACATGGCTGCTGCTCGTGAGCCCCAAGTCGGAGTAGGTGCGGGCATGAACGGCGGATCCACCATCCGATCCGGGTCGTCCGGCGACGACGTCCTGGAGATGGCGGTAGACTCCGACCGGCTCCCGTGCCCTACCCGGGCCCGGGTAACCGACCAACAGCACTCATAGCGAAGCGGCGTGGCGGAGGTACGGCGGATGCGGGTACGGCTGCTCGTCGGCGCGGTCGTCCTCGTGGCCGCGCTCATGGCGTCCGTCATGCCGGTGAGCGGGCACATCGCGCCCGGCTTGCGGGCGACGGCCTTGGACCAGGGCCCCTCTCGGCCTCCCACCGTCGATGACACTCCGCAGTCATCGCCAGCGACTCCAGACAGCCCGGTGCCGGTCGTGCCTGCCCCGTCTATGCCTGCCCCGTCTATGCCTGCCCCGTCTGGGCCTGAGGCGCTCGACGCCCGACTGGCGGCCGCCGGCTACGACATCCCGACCGGGGCTGGCTCTATGCGGTGAAAGTCAATGGGGGAGGCGGCAGCCCGCTCACCTATCAGACCTACGAGGCTGGCGGAGGAGCGCTCAGCGACAACTTCTGGCCGGCGTCGTCCATCAAGGTCCTGGCCGCGCTCGGGGCGCTCGACTTCGCCCGGTCGATGGGATTCACCGGCGCGGCCACCGTGACGTTCGACGACGGACGTGACCAGGCCAGCATCCGGGCGATCTACCGGGCCGCCATCGCCGACAGCTCGAATTTCGACTACGACTGGTTGGTCCTGATCGCCGGCGTGGAGCGGCTCAACAGCGTCTTCCTCACCGAGGCGCACGGGTTCCCGGTGACGTCGATCTTCCGTCCTATACCGGAGGCGACCTCTCCCACTCACCGGGCTTCACCCTGACGGAGGGCGAACGGCAGACCTACGTCCCCGCCCGGGATTCGATGCTGGAGCCGAAGTGCGCACCGGAGAACTGCTCGAACCTGCTGGAGATGACCGAGTCCATCCGCCGGGTGGTGCTCAACGACGAGATTCCACCCGACCAGCGCTTCGACATCGCTCCTGGCGATGTGGCTGCTTTGACGTGGGCGCTGGGCGACGCCGATGGCTTCTTCCCGGAAGCCGTGGCCGCCTCCCTCGGTCCCGGCGCCCGCATCTACGACAAGCCCGGGGACGTAGCCAACCGCGATTGTCTCGATGTCGCCTACATCGTGTCCGCCGGAGGCCCGCGCTTCCTGCTGGCGACCACCGTGCCCCACGGCTCGGGCGGGTGCGACGCCCTGACCACCTTGGCCACCGGGGTGCTCCAGATCCTCAGCCAGTGGCCCCTGGCAGTTGGGTGGGACAAGGGGCGACGGTGGAGGGCGTCACCGTCTCGGAGATCATCCGCCGGGCGCTGCGCCAGTACCTCCGCAGCGCGTAGAGCGAACCGGCGCCGAGCCCGGCCCGTGGCCCCGCCACGTGCTCCCACCGACTTCTTCTCCCACATCACATCTCGTTGCCAGCGCCTTCGCCCGAGGGGGCCCCGTTAGGTGCTCGATCACCGCAGCGTCGTACCGCCTCGCTGTTGGAGACGACACGCTCCGCTCGCGCCTGTTCTCACCACCTATTGCGGTGGCGGCTATGCCGAGGGAGACTGCGCACCAATAGCGGAACGGGCGGGAGTTGCAGCAGCGCCTCGGGGGGAGTCGACGTGGGTACGACGATTGTTCGGACCAGGCTGGTCACACTCGCAGCGACCTCGGCACTGCTGGGCTCCGGGCTGCTGTGGAGCGCATCCCCGGCCCACGCCACGATGCCCGGTAC
>JALYYN010000188.1 GCA_030946525.1 Actinomycetota bacterium
AGGTCATAGGTGTCGAAGCCGATGTCGTCGATCAGGGCGGCCACCGTCGCCTTGGCGTCGGTGTCGTCGCCGGCGATGGGGAGGGCGCGGCGCCCCGGCGTCCCCGGCGGCCTGCCCTGGTCCCGGAGGTGCTCGAAGTAGATCGTGTTGAACGCCTTGACCACCCGGGTCCCGGGCAGGCTCGACGCCAGCAGCTCACTCGACGTGGTCGTCCCCGCGTCCAGCTCGGGCATCGCCCCGTCGCGGCCGGGGTAGTAGTTATTGGCGTCCACAACGATCCGACCGGCCAGGGCCTCGGCCGGCAGCTCCCGGTAGCGCCCGGTGGGAATGGCGACGACGACGACCTCGCCGGCCCCGGCCGCGTCGGCCGCGGTCCCGGCGTGGGCCCGCTCGCCGATCTCACCGACCAGTCCGGCCAGCGAATCCGGTCCCCTGGAATTGCCGATGGTGACGTCGTGGCCGGCGGCCGCAAAGCGCCGTGCCAGGGTGCCGCCGATCATGCCGGAGCCGATGATCCCGATGCGCATGACGGCATCCTGGCACGGCGGCGGCGCCTGGCAGGATCGGCGGATGCTCCTCGCCGACCTGGTCCGGGCCTCGAACACGGTGGGCGCCACCCGCTCACGCAAGCTCAAGGTCGCCGCGCTGGCCGAGGCGCTGGGCCGGGCCGGGCCCGAGGAGATCGGCGCCGCCGCGGCGATGCTCGCCGGGCAGCTCCACCAGGGCCGGGTCGGTGTGGGCTGGGCGCTGATCGCCGGAGTCGGAAGCCCCACCGACCGGACGCCGACGTCGGCGCCGACGCTCACCGTTGCCGACGTCGACGACCTGGTCACCGCGCTGGGGGCGATGGTCGGGCTCGGGTCGACCGTCGCCCGGTCCGCCGCCCTCGCCGACCTGTTCTCGCGCGCCACCCTCGAGGAGGCCGACTTCCTCACCCGCCTGCTCCTGGGTGACCTTCGCCAGGGCGCCCTCGAGGCCCTGGTCGTCGACGCCCTCGCCCTCGCCCTCTCGGCCTCGAACGCCGTGGTACGGCGAGCGGTCATGCTCGACGGAAGCCTGTTCCGGGTGGCCACGCTGGGCCGGACCGGGGGCCCCGACGCCCTGGCCGCCGTCGGCTTGCAGGTGCTGCGGCCCGTTCAGCCGATGCTCGCCGCCACGGCCGCCGATGTCGCGGAGGCCATCGGCGCCTGCGGGTTGTCGTCGGTGGAGTGGAAGCTCGACGGGGCCCGCATCCAGGCCCACCGGCTGGGCGACGAGGTCCGCCTCTACACCCGCAATCTCAACGACGTGACCAGCCGGCTCCCGGGTGTGGTCGCGACCGTCCGGGGCCTGGCCGTGACCCAGGTCGTGCTCGACGGCGAGGTCCTGGCCATGGGCGACGAGGGCCCCGACCTGTTCCAGGACACCATGAGCCGTTTCGGCCGCCATGACGGCGCCGCCGGCGCCGGCCTTGTCGTGTGGTTCTTCGACTGCCTCCACGCCGACGGCCGGGATCTGCTCGATGAGCCCCTGACCGAGCGTTCGCGGGTGCTCGACCGGGTCGCCGGCGCGTTGCGGGTGCCGTCGATCCTCACCGCCGACCCCGAGGTGGCCGCCGCCTTCGCCGACGACGCCCTGCGCGCCGGCCACGAGGGCGTGATGGTGAAGGGTGCCACGTCGCGCTACGAGGCCGGCCGGCGTGGTTCGGCGTGGCACAAGGTTAAGCCGGTCCGGACCCTGGACCTGGTCGTGCTGGGCGCCGAATGGGGCCACGGCCGTCGCCACGGGTGGCTGTCGAACCTCCATCTCGGTGCGCGGGATCCCGACGGTGGCTTCCTCATGGTGGGCAAGACGTTCAAGGGCCTGACCGACGAGGTACTGGCCTGGCAGACCGAAAGGCTGCTGGAGCTGGAAGTCGCACGATCGGGCATCGTCGTCGAGGTACGGCCCGAGTTGGTCGTGGAGATCGCCCTGGACGGTGTGCAGACCTCGGACCGCTACCCCGGGGGCGTCTCACTCCGCTTCGCCCGGGTCAAGCGCTACCGGCCCGACAAGTCGCCCGAGGACACCGACACCATCGACGCCGTCCGGGCGATCAGGCCCGGGTCGGCGTGACCCTCACCGGGCCCTCCGCTGGCGTTGTGACACTCAGGGGTGTGCCGTCGAACACGTCCCGGGCTTGATCTGCGCGTTGGCACCCGGTGGACAGGGGTCTGGCTTCGGTCGACCAGTGGCCCGACGCAGTCATACGGAAAGCTCGTGCAGGTTGCCGTCGCCATCGAAGACCTCCACATCCTCGGGGTCGAACTCGCGAAGCACGGCGACAGCTCGGAGTGCCCGATCGGTCCCCGCCACGTGCGCTCCGACCAGTATGCGGCCCTGCCGAACGAGATCTCGATAGCGGATCTCCCATCGATGGGACACACTGCTTGCGAACATCCCGGACGCGGTCCCGATGGTGGCCCCGCCGACGACATAGCCCCAGATTCCAATACCGATGGCCGGTCCGACACCGGGAATGGCCAGGGCGACCGCGCCGGCGATCAGGCCCAGCGCCGTGCCCGCGGCGGTTCCGATCAGGCCCTCCTCCGCTGCTCCGCCGGCCATCCGCAGCGCCTCCTGACCAGAGACCTCGGGAGCATCGTAATGAGGCTTCAACTCGAGCGTGTCCGGATCAGGATCGTGGCCCGCCCCCTCGCGGGCGAGAAGCGAGCATTCGTCGGCAGAGAACCCGGCGTCGCCAAGGGCTTGAAAGGCATCCAATGGAATACCGTTCGGAGCGAACACGGCGACAACGTTGTACGGGCCTTCTGCATCCGGGCTACCCACGAAGGCCGGCATCAGCCAGACCCCGCCAACCAGTTGTGACCGACACTGTGAGCCTCTGGGCACGGCCGTCTCGGGTTCACCCGTCTTCTCCCCATTCTCAGCGGTGTCGGAGCGATTGCCGTCGCCGGGGGGCGAGCATACCTGCCGCCGGGTGAACGGGAAGCGACGCGAGGCGTCCTGCGGAGCCATGGGCGTAGCCCGATCCGGCCACGTCTGTCGAACGCCGGCTCCGACTGCTCCAAATCGCCCGCACCCGTCGCTCTGGGATTTCGAGTCTTCCGGCGGCCGAAACGGTTCGTGGCGGCTTCGCCGACCGTGCGGGCATTCGTCTGCTGGAACGACACCCGGGCCGGAATCGCTGGCGGACGAGGTCGATGACTGGGTCCGCCCGGCTCAGTCTCGACCGCAGCCGCGGGTGGCGGCGGCTGCGCTTCTCGCCAGCAGAGGGCCGGCGCCAGCGGGCGCGCCGGCATTGGCCCTGACCGGCTACGGTCAGGGTAGGCAGTAGTCGTGCCCCGGCCCACGCGCCACGGCGTCGGAGCCCCGGCGCGACGGCGACCGGTCCGTCGGTTCCCCGACGACTCTCAACCCCTTCATCGACCCCGAAACCCCGGAGGCCCAATGAGCCAGCATGACGACCCCGCCACCGTCGAGGCCAGCCTGCGCCTCGGTGGCGGGGTCCAGATGGACGAACGCGCAGGGATCGTTGCCGGGTGGCACCGCCTCGACGAGCGACTCCGCTCGTTCCGAGCCGGCAGCGTCGATCTGGAGCTCACCGTGAAGGAACGAGCCACACCGAGCCAGCACACGACCCTGGAGGCCTGGATCGCAGGGGAGCCCCGTCTCGTGGCCACCTCGACCCACGCCGATCTCACCCAGGCGCTCATTGAGGTTCGCGACGACATGATCCGCCAGGTCAGCGACGCCAAGAACCGAACCGAGCCGCGCAACAACCGACATCTGCGAGGCACTGAACCCGGCTGAAAAGCGAGCTTACCGGCCGGGGCCGACCCTGTCTCGGGCCCGAGGGTTCTGCGTCAGCATACTTGGATTGGGGTAGAATGGGTTTAGCCGGTGAGGAACCCCCTAGCCGTGTTGGATTCTGCTTCGTTGTTTGGGCAGCCTCCGGGGAGCGATGCTCCGGACCTCGGCAGCGCACAGGCAGTAGACCAACGAGACGCCTGGTCCTGGCCGGACGACCGCTCTGCGGTCGGTCGCCCACGCGGGCCCGGCGCGTCCTTTCATAGGAGGAACCATGTCCACCGTCCTCGGCAATCCGCCAGAGTCCGCGGCGACACCCATTCCCGCCCCTGGGCTCACCCTGGCCGAAAGGAGCATGATGCGACGCAGGTATCAACGTACGACACAGTGTGACCAGCCCAGGGCGCAGGCGGCGCAGTTCAGTCGGCGGAGCATCGCCGTTGCCGTCGCCATCGCCGCCACCGCATGCAGTGGGCTGGCCTCGGGGTTCGTCGGCACGGCGTCAGCCGCGCCGAGGGCATCGGTGCCCATGGCGGTTGAGATGGCGGTGAGCGGCGAGCCCACCCTGTCACCGGGTGCCACCGGAGATGCGGTGCAGACCCTGCAGAATGCCCTCAATCAGGCGTTGGCGCCGTTGGGCCTCATCGCTGACGGTGTGTTCGGGCCCCGCACCGAGGATGCGGTCATCCAGTTCCAGAAGAGCAAGGACCTGACGCCCGACGGCATCGTCGGCCCCCAGACCTGGGGCGCCCTGCCATCGGTGGCATCTCGGCCGTTGTTGCAGCAAGGCTCGTCGGGCGACGTCGTTCGCCGCCTGCAGCAAGTGCTGACCGACGGCGCACCGGGCCAGTGGGGTACGACCCCCTCCGGAGTCGACGGGATCTTCGGGCCGCAGACTGCGGCATCCGTGGAAGCGTTTCAGCAGTGGGCCAATATCCCTGCTGACGGGATCGTCGGCAACCAAACGTGGAGTGTCTCGCTCCACGCCGCCGGCGCCACGCTGGCCAGCGAGGTCGGGGTGTAGGTCTGAACCGATACGCAACGACGAACGCGCCCGCGGCCCGGTCCGTGGGCGCGTTCGTCGTCGGCTACTTGTCCTCGTGGACGGCCTGGGACATGGTTGGCACGGACCTCATCAGGTCCGGTCGGTTCCCGGGTTGTGCCAGCGTCCGTGGTCTGCGATGAGCGTCTCGGCGCGCGCCGGTCCCCAACTCCCGGGCGGGTAGGCCTGCGCGCTGTCGTGGTCCTGGAGCACGCCGTCGACGACCGACCAGGCGGCTTCGACGGCGTCCTCGCGGGTGAACAGCGACCCGTCGCCGGCGAGAGCGTCGCCGAGCAGGCGTTCGTAGGGTTGTTCCTTGTCCGGCTGGGCGTTGAGCAACAACAGCTCACGCTGGTCGCCGCTGAACTCCTCCCCGGCGCGTTTGACCCGGGCCGCCAGGGCGATCTCCGGGTTGGGCGAGAGCCGGAAACGCAGGTAGTTGGCCCGACCGTGCGCAGGTGCGGAATCGACGAACAGCGCCTGCGGCGGCGGCTTCAGCTCGACGATGACCTCGGCGGCGGTTTCGGCCAGGCACTTCCCTGATCGCAGGTACCACGGGACGCCGGCCCAGCGCCAGGAGTCGATGAAGAGCCGAAGGGCGCAGAAGGTCTCCACATCGGAGTCCGCGGCGACGCCCGGCTCGTCGCGATAGCCGCGGAACTGGCCCCTGACCACGTCGTCGCGGCGCAGCGGTCGCATCGCCTTGAACACGTTGAACTTCTCGGCCTGCACCGCGGCCATGCCCTGGTACGCGGGTGGCTCCATCGCCAGCAGGGCGACAACCTGGAACAGATGGTTCTCGACGACGTCGCGCAGGCAGCCGGCGGTCTCGTAGAACGCTCCGCGGCCCTGCACACCGAACTGCTCGGCCAGGGTGATCTGCACGCAGGCGACGTAGTTCCGGTTCCAGATCGGCTCGAGGAAGGTGTTGGCGAAACGGAAGTAGAGGAGGTTCATGATCTCCTCCTTGCCGAGGAAGTGATCGATGCGGAACACCGCCGACTCCGGGAACGCCGACCGCAGGACCCGGTTGAGCTCCCGCGCCGAGGAGAGGTCGCGCCCGAACGGCTTCTCGACGACTACCCGTGCATCTTTGGTAAGCCCCGCTCCAGCGAGGCCCTCGACCACCGTCGCGAACAGCGCGGGAGGAACGGCGAGGTAGTGCGCCGGGCGGAGAGCACTGCCGAGCAGCCCCTTGAGCGCGTCGAAGGTGCTGGGCTCGCCGTAGTCGCCGTCGACATACTCTAGGAGCGCCAGCAGGCGGTCGAGGGCGTCCACGTCGTCGATGCCGTCACCGGCCGCAGCGACGCTGTCCCTCGCCCGCTCACGGAGCTGCGGTAGTCCCCACCCCGAGGACGCCACGCCGATCACCGGGACGCTCAGGGTGGCGCTCTTCACCATCCGGTAGAGCGCGGGGAAGATCATCTTGTGGGCGAGATCACCCGTCGCGCCGAAGAACACCAGCGCGTCGGCCGCGGTCACACCCTGTTCACTTGGGCCCATGCCTGGTCCATCCTCGCACGAAGGGCCCTCGGGTCTCGGCGACGAGAGCGTCCAGGGGACAGATCACCCGTCTGGCGACGGACCGGCGGCATCTGCGCCGGCACGCCTCATGGTGTGGGCGAAGTCTGTCCGCACGGCTCGATCAGGGTCACTCGGCCAGCAACTCGTCTTTGGCCTTGGCGAGCTCGCTCAGACCATTTCCCGTCGGGTGCGGAAGAGGGAGGTCCAGTTGGTCGATGGCGTGGACCAGGAGTCCGCCGACCAGGGCTCGCAGGGCGTACTTGTGGTCGGCTGGCACGACGTGCCATGGGGCCCACGCGGTGGACGTGGCGGTGAGGGCCT
>JALYYN010000396.1 GCA_030946525.1 Actinomycetota bacterium
GTGCTGCCCGAGCTGTTCAGCGGCGCCGACGAGGAGGTCTTCGAGCGACTGCGCGAGCCGGCCATGTCCGACCGCCTCGCCGACGCGGTCGACGGGCCGGTGGCCCCCGTGCTGGAGGCGGCCCGACTCGCCGTCACCATGCGCCGGACCCGGGTCGGCCACCTGGAGCGACTGCGGGCGTCCGTCGACCCCTCGCTGCCGCTGCTCTACGTGCCGCTCCTCTTCACCCGGGGCCACGGCCTACGCACGACGGGCCAGGTGGCCGACGCCCTCAGCGCCGAGCTGGGCTACTAGTGCCGAGCACCCAGTCCCTCGAGCAGCTCCTGGCCGCCAAGGAGATCGCCATCTGCTGCGGCGCAGGCGGCGTCGGCAAGACGACCACCGCGGCCGCCGCCGCGGCCATGGCCGCGGTCCGACTGGGCGGCAAGGTCCTGGTTCTCACCGTGGACCCCGCCCGGCGGCTGGCCGACGCACTGGGCATGGAGGAGCTGGGCAACGTCGAGACACGCGTGCCGGCGCCGGCGTTCAAGGCCGCGGGCATCGAGCCTCGCGGCGAGCTGTGGGCGGCCATGCTCGACGCCAAGCAGTCGTGGGACGAGCTCGTGCGCCGCCACGCGCCCGACAAGGCCACAGTCGCCAAGATCCTCGAGAACCCGCTCTATCAGAACATCTCGGGCCGCTTCGCCCAGGGGCACGAGTACATCGCCATGGAGCGGCTCTACGAGATTCACCACACCGGGAAGTACGACCTCATCGTGGTCGACACCCCCCCCACCCGCCACGCCCTCGACTTCCTCGAAGCCCCGGACCGCATGGCCGAGTTCTTCTCCAGCCGCCTGCTGCGATGGCTGACCGCCCCGGCCCGCTCCCGGGTGCTCAACCTGGCCAGCCGGCCCTTCTACCAGGTGGCCGACCGCCTCCTGGGCACCCAGTTCCTCCAGGACATCGGGGAGTTCTTCCTCCTCTTCCAGACCATGTACGACGGCTTCGTCGAGCGGGCCAAGGCGGTCAACCGCCTGGTGCACGACCGGCGGACGACCTTCGTGGTGGTCAGCACGCTCGAGGCCACGCCGCTTCGGGAGGCGGAGTTCTTCATCGACGCCCTGGTCAAGCTGGGCCTGCACCCGGGCGCGCTCATCCTCAACAAGGTGCTGCCCGCCTACCTGCTCGACGCCAGTGCGGCCCGGGTGGCCGATCGGCTCTGCGGCGACGGCCCGGCGGTGGCAGCCGCGGTGGGCGTCGAGGGCATCGACGCCGCAGCGGTGGGGCGGGTCCTCGGCGAGGTGGGGGAGAGCTTCCTCAACTTCGGCGTCGTGGCCAAGCGCGAGGCGGAGCAACGCGCCGAACTGGCTTCCGTGCCCGACGTGGTGGCCACCGTGCCCTTCTTCGACACCGACATCTACGACCTCGCCGGGCTCCTCCGCCACGGTCGGGCCATCTGGTCCGCCTCGTAGGGGCCTCGGGCGGCTACTCCTCGGGCCGCTTCTCCCCCGGGAGGCGGGAGGTGTCGAGATCGTTGTCGTCCTCGGGCTTGGCCGTACCGCCGTCGGGACTGGCGTCGAGCAGCTCCCGATCGCCGGGAAGCCGCCCACCACGGGTGGCGTCGGCGCCGTCGGGACTGTCGCTGAGGGGCTGGTGGGTCACCGGATCTACTTCGGGCATGCCCGAAGCCTGCCCGACGAGGGGGGCCGACAAACGGCGGGGTTACCGGCCTCCGCGCCGCCGGGCCCGGGCTGCGGCCCGATCGGGGCGACGTGTGGAGCTCGTCCCTGACCCGCCGCTGAGCGTCGACCACAGAAGGCCGGTCACCGGCGCTGCGACCACCACACGACGGCGCCGACCCTGGCGCTGATGAGGATTCCCGTTGACCTTGACGCTGCGTCAAGCCGTACCGTCGAGCCGATGGCCTGGTCGATCACCGAGGTGGCGGAGATGTCGGGGATGACGTCGCGAGCGCTGCGTCACTACCACGACATCGGGCTGCTGAAGCCCGCCTTCGTCGGACCGAACGGATACCGGTACTACGAGGAGGCGCAGCTCCTACGACTGCAGCAGATCCTGCTGCTGCGGGAGTTCGACGTCGGCCTCGCCGAGATCGCCGCCGTCCTCGATGCCGACGCCGATGTCGTCGGGACCCTGCGCAGGCATCACCGCCGGCTGCAGGCCGAGCGGGACCGGCTGGGGCGGCTGGCCGAGACCGTCGCCCGCACCATCGCCCAACTGGAGCATGTCCACGAGGAAGGAACCGACATGGCAGAGACGAGGATCAACCGACCTGAGAACCTCTTCGAGGGATTCGACCCGTCGGACTACGCCGCCGAGGCGGCGGAGCGCTGGCCGGAGCAGTACGAGCAGTCCCGCCGGGTCGCCGAGGGGTTCAGTCCCGAGCAGATGGAGATCGAGCAGCGTGAGATGACGGCCCGGATGATCCGGATGGCGGAACTGATGGTGACGGGGACGCCGGTCGACGATCCCGTCGTGCAGGACGAGGTCGACTGGCACTACCGCTCGCTGGCCCGGTTCTGGACGCCGGACGCCGCCGCCTACATCCACCTCGCCCGGATGTACGTCGACGACCAGCGGTTCCGGGCCACCTACGAGCGCATCGCGGGCGGACTGTCCGGATACCAGCGTGACGCCATGGTCGCCTACGCCGAGGCGCGCCTCTCCTGATCCGTCGGCGCTCCCGCCTCCCTCAAGTCGTGGGCCGCTCCTGCCGAGATTGTCCCAATGCGGCGACTATCGGCAGGGCGGGCCTCGGCAGTGGCGGTCCTGATCGCGTCTGTGACGGCGGCGACGATGGGCGCGGCGACGGCGGACGCCGGGCCGCCGAAGAGCCAGGCACAGCCGTCATCCACCTGGATCCAGCCGGGGACGGCGCCGCTGGACGGACTGGGGACCTACGTCTACGTGGCGCCCTCCACGTCAGGCCCGGGCCAGGGGTCTGTGCTCGGCTACGAGTACACGCTGGTCTTCCGCTTTGAGGACAGGTCCGGGGGTGTCCTGGCTCTCGGCTACCAGAACGGTCGCAAGGTCGCCGGCTTCGGTTTGATCCCGAACAACCCGGTGTCCGTGGTGCCCTTCGACTGGGCGTTCGGTCGCTTCTATTTCCTGCGGCTCTACCGCCTCGGCCCCCATCAGTGGGGCGGCTCGGTCTACGACCCGTCGGCGGCAAGGTGGACCTTCATCGCCCAACAGGCGGCGCCGACGGCCGCGGGCGGGATCGTGCCGACGTCGAGCACCCGGGTCGACTACGACGCGACGACCGCCCCGACACCGGGCGCCGACCAGAGCACGTGCGCCTTCTACCCCCGGATGGACGCGTACCTCAGTGCGCCCACGGGATGGCGCGGCTCGGTCACGACGACGGCGAAGCTGGACCACAACACGGTCGACCAAGGGGACTGCCCAGCCACGGTCACGCCGTCGTATGCCACCCAGCACTACGCGCTCGGCACGACCCTCCCGGCCTGACCGGGGACGACGCGGCCTCGCCCCTGCACATAGTGTGCCGACCGTGCGAGGACATCTCGTGGCCGGGTGGAGCCCCCGTGCGGCGATCCTCCCTTTTGAGAGGCGGCCCTCATTTGGACGATCCCGAACGCGTGCCGTCCCGGCCCTCGTGGCGATGCTGCTGGTCGCGGGGGCATGCGGTGGCGCCGCCCGGCCCGGCCCGGCGGTGACCTGGACCGGGGCCCGGGCGCTCACCGGGCAGGAGGACGGTCCCAGCGGGGTGGCCACCGACGGCACCCGCGTACTGTTCACGACGGGCCGTACCCAGGTGGGCGAGAACGCCCTGCGGGTGGCGCCCTTCGACGGTGATCCCACCTCGCGCGTCGTGGCGACGTCTCCCGGAGGGCGCCCACCGAACGGACGTGTCGCCATCGATGGCGACACCGTCTATCTCGCCGCGGGGAACGGGATCGTGCGCCTGCCCATCGGCGGAGGAGCAGCCACGGTCGTGGTCGACGGGCGGCCCGCCGGAGTGGACGACGTCGTGGTCGCCGGCGATCAGTTGTGGTGGACGACAGCCCAGTACCTCGCCCCGGAACGGGTCGAGGTCGCCCACCTGTCCAAGGCGGGTGAACCGGTGCAGGTGGCCGCGGTCAACGCTTCGACCGGACTGAGCGATCCCCACCCCGACGGCGACACGGCGCTCGTCGCCAGCCCGAGCGGTGTCCTGCGGGTGAGGGCGGGCGCCCGACCGGAGGTGGTCGTGGACGCGAAGGCGGTGGGCGGGCCGGTCAGCCACCTCGCCATGGACGATCAGCGGCTCTACCTCCTCGTCGCCTCCAGCGAGAAGCTGTTCGCCGTCCCCCGGACGGGTGGTGCGCCGATCGTGCTGGCCAAGGACGTCGACTCGTCCCGGCAACTGGCCGTCGTCGGCGACCAGGTGGTGTTCTTCCGCAACGTCGGCTCGGTCGGCTCGGGAGGCCGCGCCACCCTGCAGGCCGTTCCCGCCGCGGGAGGGCCGGAGCGCACCATCGCCTCCGGTTCGTACCCGGATGGCGACCTGGCCGCAGTCGGGGCGGACCGGGTCGTGTTCTCAGCCGACGGCCAGGTCTGGGTCGCGTCGGTGCGCGGCTGATCCGCCCGAGCCCGGACCGGTGGCCGCGTCGAACGGCGACGACGTGGGCGTCTCGCGCCCAGAGTGCGGCTACCCGGCTGCACCGCCGGCGCCCCGGGGTCGAACCGGACGGGAGTCAGCTCTGCGGCTTGGCCAGGTCGTAGATGGTGAAGATCGGCACCCGGAACAGATCCTCGTTCTGAGGCACCCGGGCGAGTTGGGCGGGAGACGGAAGAGGCTCCTCTACGCGAGTGAGCGAGAACCCGGCGTCGAGGAAGTCGTTGATCGTCGTGGAGAACATGCGATGGAAGTTCGTCAGTTCGTGACCGGAGGGGAACAACAGACGGCGGGGACCCTCGTTCGCGTAGTGGTCAAGGACGAAATGC
>JALYYN010000428.1 GCA_030946525.1 Actinomycetota bacterium
AGGGAGTGGCGGGCGCCCGCCACCTGGGGCAGGACGAGGTACTCCACGATGACCAGGGCGACGAGGACCGCAGCGACGCGGCGGAGCGACCTGGGCAGGCGACGACGGACCACTCCCTACTGTCGCCCATCGCAGCCGGAGGCGCAGGTGATGCCGGTCACGATCGGCCCGTGGCTCGTCGCCGGCCGTCCACCAGGGCGGCGACGACCAGAAGCCCCCAGACGAGGAACCACGGGTCCCACAGATAGGCGTGCCAGGCCAGGGCGCGGCGGTCCGCTGAGGCGGAAGTCGGTATCGCGCCGACCTGCACCAGGAGGCCCGCGCCGGTCAGGACCAGGCCGTAGGTCACCAGCACCCCGGCTTCGACCCACGCCGCGGCCCGCACGGCCCGGCTCCTCCTGTCCGGCCCCGATCGGCGAAGGGCGACGAGCGGCAGCACCGAGGCCACGATCTTGAGGACGACCGCCAGCCACAAGGCGATTATGACGGCGGTGCCTCCGGCCCGGCCCTGTGCCTCCAGCGAGCCACCGACAGTATCCAGGAGCCGGGTACCCCCCAGGCCCCAGTAGACGCTGACCGCGGCATAGGCCCCGCCGACGATGCCCGCCGCCCGGGCGGCCCACCGGGCCGTGTCACCGGCGCTGCCCCACCTCCGCCCGCCGGTTCCGCGTCCGGGCGGATCCGTCACCGCGGCCACGGCGGGAGGAAGCGGCATCCCGAGATCGTTCCAGTTCGGTGGCGCGAACGTCGCCCGGATCCACGCGCACCCGGTCCCGAGACTCATCGATCTCGAACCGTTCGATCTCTAAGGTTAAGGCCGGTGAGACCGATCAGCGGCCCAGAAGGTGAACCGGTCATGACCACGCGCAACGGCCCGCCCGTCACCGAGCCGATCGGGCGGCGACTGGGCCGCACGGCCAAGACGGTCAGCGCCGCGTTGGACGACGCGCTCGTGGAGGTGGGCGGGTCGCTGTCGACCTGGCTGGTCCTGGTGTCGCTCAAGTCGCAGCGCCACGGCATGCAGCGGGAGCTGGCCGCGGTGATCGGGATCGAGAGCGCCACTCTCACCCACCATCTCAACCGCATGGAGACCGCCGGGCTGGTCACGAGACGCCGCGATCCCGGGAACCGGCGGATCCATCGAGTCGAGCTCACCGAGGAGGGCGACGCCCGGTTCCACCACCTGCGCCGGGCGGTGGAGGCCTTCGACCGGCGCCTCCGCGCCGGCCTGGCCGAGGAGGAGGTGGCCACGCTGGCCCGGCTGCTGGGTCAGCTCTGCGACAACGTCGCTGACCCGGCCGCCGGCGAGGTGGCGCCACGCCCCGCCATCGCATCCGACCACGGAGTGACCCATGCCTGAACCGACGTCCGACTCCCCTCTCCGACTCGACGGAAAGGTCGCCCTGGTCACCGGGGCCAGCCGCGGCATCGGCGCCGCTGTCGCCCGGGCGTTCTCCGCCGCGGGCGCCGCCGTCGCCCTCATGGCCAGAGACGCAGCCGGGCTCGAACGCCTGGCCGACGAGCTGGTCGACAGGGGCGGCAGGGCGATGGCGGTACCGACCGACGTCTACGACGAGGCAGCCGTCGCCTCGTCGGTGGACCGCACCGTCGCCGAGCTCGGCCGGCTCGATCTGGCCTGCAACAACGCCGCCGGAGGTGGGCATCGCCCCATGGCCCTGGCCGACGTCTCCGTCGACGACTTCGACTCGGCGTTCGCGGTGAACCTCCGGGGGGTGTTCGTCGCCATGAAATACGAGATTCCCGCCATGGTGGCGGCCGGTGGTGGCGCCATCGTCAACATGTCCTCGACCGCCGGGCTTCAGGCCGTCGCCGGGCTGGCGGCCTACGTCACCACGAAACACGGGCTCGAGGGCCTCACCAAGGTCGCTGCGCTCGACTACGCCGAGGTGGGCGTCCGCGTCAACGCCGTGGCCCCCGGCCCGATCCTCACCGACAATCTCCGGCGAGCCGGAGCCGACGGGCAGCGGGCGGCCGCGGCGGCCATGCCGATGGGTCGGGTTGGGACCCCGGACGAGGTTGCCGCCGCCGTCGTCTGGCTGTGCTCGGACGCCGCCGGCTTCGTCACCGGCGCCACCCTGGTCGTCGACGGCGGCAAGCTCGCCGGCGCGCGACCCTTCGCCCTGGCCACGCCATCCGGCCGATGAGCGACGACGGAGGGCCTGTGGGGCGCCCCCGTGGTGGTCCGGCGGTCAGGTCGGTGGCGGCTGGACGACGGCCCGGAGGGGTGAACGTCGACGCGGACGCCCCGATCGTGACCACCCGGTCGTCGACAGAGCCGCGGTCCTCAGGTGGGCGGCCGGCACTGTCGTGGGCCGGGATCCGGCCGATCGAACGGGTCTGCTGTCTCGTCGGCGCCGCCCTGGTCGTCTCGGGCCTGTTCCACCTCGGCGTCTTCGCCGTCCGGGGCGGCCCCTGGGACGGCCCGGTGTCGTGGCGCAAGCCGACCACCTTCGGGATCTCCTTCGGGCTCACCCTTATAGCCGTCACCCGGGTGACGACCTACCTCATCCTCGGCCCGCGGGCGCGGGCCTGGCTGCTCGGTGTCCTCGCCACCGACTGCGTCGTCGAGGTGACCGGGATCACCGTCCAGGCGTGGCGGCACGTGCCGTCCCACTTCAACACCGAGACGCCGGTGGACACCGTGGTCGCCATGAGCCTGGCCCTGGGTGGGGCGGTCCTCATCGCCACGCTCGGCGCACTGGCCGTGACGGCGATCCGGGGACGGGTGCACGCCACCCGCGACATGCGGATGGCGCTGCAGGCGGGTTTCGTCCTGTTGCTGCTCGGCCTGGCCACCGGCGTGGCGATGATCGCCAGGGGGGAGAAGCTGGTGAAGTCCGGCCACCTTCAGGCCGCGTACCACTCGGCCGGATCGTTGAAGTGGGTCCACGGCGTGACGCTGCACGCCATCCTGGTCCTCCCCGCCCTGGCCACGGTGCTGGCGTACCTCGGATGGGACGAGGACCGTCGAGCCCGGGCCGTGGCCGGCGCAACCGGCCTCTACGTCATGGCCACGATCGCAGTGCTGGCAGTCTCCCTGCTCCGATGAACCGGACGGTCGACGAGCGTCACCATCTCCAGGACGCGGCGAGGTCCATCCGGACGGTGGCGGCGTAGCCCTCGACGGCGCCCAGCAGTTCCTCCGAGCTCAGTTGCATTTCTGAGGACCGCACGTACCAGACCGGCACCCCGTCGATCCGCCGGGCCTTGATGACTGCGAAGACGGACTCGATGAGGTGGGCGTCGACCACGCCGACGGTGTCCATGCCGGCGAGGAGGTCACTGAAGGGGATGGGTGCCGGTGGGCGCTCCC
>JALYYN010000161.1 GCA_030946525.1 Actinomycetota bacterium
CCTGCCCCGCCTTTCCGGCTGGCAAAGTTGCGCTCCAGCTCGAACAGGGCCTCCTCCTGCGGCCGCGTCCAGTCGTAGGCGGTACGGAGGTCGTCGACCGACAGCTCCCCGAGGCCCACGCGCAGCGATGAGGTGTTGGGCAGCGACCGGGCCGCGTAGGTGCGCAGCCGCTCCCCGGCCCAGGGGTGGCGGGCCAGCTGGGTGCGGTACTCGCCGTGGGGGTCGACGAGGAGCAGGCCGTAGCGGCCGCCTGCCCGAAGCACGTCACCGGCGAGGACCATCATGAGGTTCGACTTGCCCATGCCGGTGGTGGCGAAGATGCCGACGTGGCTGGCCAGGCTCCGGCCGGAGATGCCCACCTCGAAGTCCACCGTCGTCTCCCCGCTGCGCAGGGTGCCCACCGGCAGGTCGCCCATCCGGGTACGGAGGAAGGCGAAGTCGGCCGGCTCGGGGGCGACCACCGGGGAGAACTGGGTGGGGAGGCTCTTGGGGCGGCGGAAATCGAGGCCGTCGGGGGTGAGGTAGCCGAGGCACCGGCACGACGCAACGCGGTACGTGCGCCGGGACTGCTCGTGGAGCCGGTGGAGGCCGGCTTCACCCCGGGCGTCGTCGACCAGCAGCGTGCCCGCCACCCGCTCGGCCCAGCCGGGCTCGCGGTGCTCCGTTCCGTAGGTGACGTCGACGATGCGGAAGAGGTAGCGCCGTCCGGTGGCCTCGTCGATCGCCACCAGCAGCTCGCCCAGGAACAGATCCTCGTCGGGCGCGGCACGGAAGACCCCTTCGAGCACGTTCTTGCCGAACAGGCGCCCGGTGCTCATACGCCCGCCCATGCGCTGCCGGCCGCAGGAGCCCGATCAACCCGCCGAGCAACCTTCGGTTGCGAAGGCGAGATCATCAGAAGCGCTCCATGAGCAGGTGGCGGTCGGCGAATGCCCGTTCCCGCACCTCGAAGGGCACCCCGGCCCGGTCGAGCAGGTCGTCGAGCTCGAACCAGGTGTCCTGGCGCAGCCAGGGCGGGCAGGCGGCCAGACGGTCGGCGACCGTCAGCGGGTAGGGGTACCCCGGGAAGCCGGCGTCGTCGCAGAGGGCGGCGAGCGACGCCAGCGCCTCTTCGGGATCGGCCTCCGGTGACACGTCCACCCGGAAGGCGAAGCGGGCGTCGGGGTCGAGGCGGGCGGCGACCACGTGGGCGCCGGCCCGGCTGCGGGCCAGCAGCGCCCACCACAGCCCGCGCGGCCCGAGGGTGGACGCCGCCTCGATCTCGAGACCGCCCAGCAGCGGCGCGCCCCCGCGTGCCAGTGACGAGCGCTTGGTCACCGCTACGATCGTGACCCCCCGTCCGGCCGCCCGCTCCAACAGGCCCGCCAGCCACGTCGGCGGGATCCGCCAGTCGGTCTCCAGGTCGCCGTCGACCATGACGAGCGCCCCCGGGGCCGCCTCCTCGACGCAGCGGTCCACCGCCACCCACTCCTCGGCGTCGCGAAGGAGGTTGAGGTCGACGGCGGCCTCGGGGGCGATGCCGAGACCGAGGCCGCCCGCGGCTGCCGCCCGGTTCTCCTGGCCGCCGAGCAACCACGTGCGCAGTTCCCCCTCGTCCTCGACCTCGCACGTCGCCCGCCGGAAGCACACGCGAGCCGCTCGGGCGACGACCAGCTGCAGGCACCGCGCGTCGGCCACGACCGCCTGGCCACCGTCGACCGCCCACGCCTCGGCGGGCGGAAACGCAGCCCGGTTGAGGGGACGCAGGTGGATGTCGGCCTCGAACCGGAGGTGGCCGCGGCGGTCGGGGTCGGCGAGCGCCGAGCCACCGCCGCGCAGCAGGTCGGCCAGCCGGCCGGCCGCGGCCAGCAGCGAGGCCGAAGACCCCGGCATCCCGGGCTGCTGCTGTGTCGCCGTGGACTCCATGCCCTCCAGCATCCCAAGCGGCTGGGACAGTTACAAGCTTGTCATTTCAGTTGGAGTCGCAGGACGGGTGGGTAGGGGTCGGCCATGGCACGCGGAAGCGACAAGCACTCGCCCAGGATCGACGAGAACCTGGCCCACGACACGCGATCTCTGACCCAGGGCGCACCGAGCGAGTCCCGCGCCGACGAGGGCCGCCAACAGGAGGGAGCGGCGGACGACGAGCCGACGACGGACGCCCTCCTCACCGGCGAGCTGCATCCGGAGCAGCGCAACCGGGACGCCCTCGACCACGAGGAGGTCGAGGCGCGCAGCCGCCTGGCCGCCTACCTCCGGCCGTCGATCTGGCCGGCGGACCGCGAGACGCTTCTCGCCTGCGCCCGGGAGCTCAACGCCCCGCCCGACGTGCTGGACCGCCTGAGCCGGCTTCCCGAGGGCCGGTTCTCCCACACCGAGGCGGTGTGGGAGGCGGTCGGCGGGCGGGTCGAGTTCCGGCCCTGACCGGCACCGCCGGCTGCGCAGCCGGTCCTACCAGCCGGGCTCGGGGCTCGCCGTCGGCTTCTGGCTGGTCGTCGAGGGCGCCATGCCGACGGCCCGGTCGGCGCGGAGCTGCTCCTCGACGACGACCCTGCGGGCCGCGATGTCGTTGCCAAGGGTCGCCGCCGTCTCGGGGATGGTCTCGAGGAGCTTCGGGAACATCTCGCTCTCCTCCTCCTGCACGTGGTGCTCCACGGCCGCCTTGAGCCGGCCCATGGTGGACCCGAACTCCTCGCTGCCCGGCTCCATCCCCTCCAGGGCCAGGATCAGGTCCTTGGCCTCCTGGTGCTCGGCACGCGCTTCGGCTGCGCCCGCGTTGTCGACCTTGGCCGAGTACAGCCCGTAGAGCAGCTCCTCCTCGACCATGGCGTGGACGGACAGCTGCAGGCACACTTCGAGGGCGACCTGAGGGTCCTGGGTGCGGTCGAACTCCTCGAACAGGCGCTCCACCGCCCGGTGGTCCTCGGTCAGCAGGGAGATGGCGTCGGACATCTGTGTCCTCCAATTGAAGCGGCAATTGACGGGTGCGGGCGTGAGGGAGCGGCCGGCCCTCACGGGCGACAGCCGAACCCTCCCCCTCGCCGGGGCCGGGCAAACGTCGGCGGACGGCGCTCCGAGGGACGTCGGCAGGTTCGTCGGGCGCCCGCCCCACGTGGTAGTCCTGCCCCGACCCCGATGGCCACGCCCCCGCATGAGAGACAGTCCCGCATGAGAGACAGTGGAGCCATGCCCGACCTCCTCGAGCCGCCGCCCCGGCTCGACCTGCCGATGTTCGCGTACGGCCTCCTCAAGCCGGACCAGCCGGCCCACG
>JALYYN010000437.1 GCA_030946525.1 Actinomycetota bacterium
GGCCCGAGGGCCGGAGCTGGTGCCCGGGCCAGAGCACGACCAATCCGATGGCCGTGGCCAGGGCGCAGGGGACCAGGGCGACGAGGAGGAGGCGTCGGACGCGCCCGGAAGCGTCCTGCGGGGCCCCGTCCTCGAGATGTTGCACGGGTGGGATTGTCCCAGGCCCTCGGCTGCGTCACGCAGCTTCCGGGCAGGTGCGAGGATCGGTGCGTGGAGGTGCACCGGCACACCTACGACGCGGTGATCGTCGGCGCGGGAGGCGCCGGGCTGCGGGCCGCCATCGAGACCGCCGGCAAGTGCCGGGTGGCGGTGCTCACCAAGCTCTATCCCACCCGCTCCCACACGGGAGCCGCCCAGGGCGGCATGTGCGCGGCGCTCGCCAATGTGGAGGAAGACTCGTGGGAGTGGCACGCCTTCGACACCGTCAAGGGCGGCGACTACCTGGTCGACCAGCCGGCGGCCGAGATCATGTGCCGGGAGGCGGTCGACGCCGTCATCGAGCTCGAGCACCTCGGGCTCCCCTTCAACCGCACGCCCGAGGGGCGCATCGACCAGCGCCGTTTCGGCGGCCACACCCGCAACCACGGCGAGGCGCCCGTGCGCCTGGCCTGCTACGCCGCCGACCGCACCGGCCACATGATCCTCCAGACCCTCTACCAGCAGTGCGTGGCCCGCGACGTCCACTTCTTCAACGAGTTCCAGGTGCTCGACGTGGTGTTCGAGGGCGGGGGCAGGGCCGGGGCCGGCGCCCCCATCTCGGCCGTCGTCGCCTACGAGATCTCGTCCGGCGACCTGCACGTGTTCGCGTGCAAGGCCGCCCTCTTCGCCACCGGCGGGTTCGGCAAGATCTTCCGCGTCTCCTCCAACGCCCACACGCTCACCGGCGACGGGCCCGGCATCCTCTTCCGGCGAGGCGTGCCCCTGGAGGACATGGAGTTCTTCCAGTTCCACCCCACCGGTATCAACAAGCTGGGGATCCTCTTGTCGGAGGCGGCCCGGGGCGAGGGCGGGATCCTGCGCAACGCTGACGGCGAGCGGTTCATGGAGCGCTACGCCCCCACGGTCAAGGATCTGGCCCCGCGCGACATGGTGAGCCGGGCCATGCTCACCGAGATCCGCCAGGGCAAGGGCTGCGGCCCGGACCAGGACTATCTCCACCTCGACCTGACCCACCTGCCCCCCGAGCAGATCGACGAGAAGCTGCCGGACATCGCCGAGTTCGTACGCACCTACCTGGGCATCGAGCCCAAGACCAACCTCATCCCCATCCAGCCCACCGCCCACTACGCCATGGGCGGCATTCCCACCAACACCTCGGCCGAGGTGATCCTCGACGCCCACGGCACCGTGGCCCCCGGCCTGTACGCCGCCGGCGAGTGCGCCTGCGTGTCGGTGCACGGCGCCAACCGCCTCGGCACCAACTCCCTGCTCGACATCGTGGTCTTCGGCCGGCGGGGCGGGGCGGCCATGGCCGCCTACGTCCAGGGGCGGGAGCCGGTCGGGCTGGCGGAAGGGGCCGAGGGGGCGGTGCGCCGGTCGATCGAGGCCCTGCACGCGTCCTCCGGGACCGAGCGGGTGGCCGACATCAGGGCCCTCCTGCAGGAGGAGATGACGCTGAACGCATCGGTGTTCCGCACCAACGAGAGCCTGCGCTCGGTGTCGGACACCATCGACGGCCTACGCGAGCGCTACCGCAGCATCGCGGTGCAGGACGCCGGCGAGCGGTTCAACTACGAGCTGTCCGAGGCCCTCGAGCTCGGGTACCTGCTCGACGTGGCCCAGGCCCTGGTGACGGCGGCGCTGGCCCGCACCGAGAGCCGCGGCGGCCACTTCCGCGACGACCATCCCCTGCGGGACGACGCCAACTGGATGCGCCACAGTCTGGCCTACCGGGAGGCCGGCGGCGGCATACGGCTCGAGTACAAGCCGGTGGTCGCCGGGCCCTACCTCCCGATGGAACGGAAGTACTGAGCTAGTGGACGTCGACCTGAAGATCAAGCGCTTCGACCCCGAGCGCGACGAGCGGCCGCACTGGACCACCTACCGGGTCCAGGTTCAGGAGAGCGACCGGGTCCTCGACGCCCTTCACCAGGTGCGGTGGTACCAGGACGGCAGCCTGGCGTTCCGGCGCTCCTGCGCCCACGGGGTGTGCGGCTCCGACGCCATGGTCATCAATGGCGCCAACCGCCTGGCCTGCGTGCTGCTCGTGCGCGACGTCGGCGCCAGGATCACCGTCGAGCCGCTGCGGGGGCTGCCGGTGCTCAAGGATCTGGTGGTCGACATGGACGCCTTCTTCGGCCAGTACCGCAAGGTCATGCCGTGGCTGGTCACCGAGGACGATCCCGGCGACAAGGAGCGCACCCAGTCCCCCGAGCAGCGGGCCCGCTTCGACGACACCACCAAGTGCATCCTGTGCGCGGCCTGCACCACGTCGTGCCCGGTCTACTGGGCGAACGACACCTACGTCGGCCCGGCGGCGATCGTGAACGCCCACCGGTTCATCTTCGACTCCCGCGACGACGCCGGCGCCGAGCGCCTCCACATCCTCGACGAGGCGTCGGGCGTCTGGAAGTGCCGGACCGCGTTCAACTGCACCGACGCCTGCCCACGTGGGATCAAGGTCACCGAGGCCATCCAGGAGGTCAAGCGGGCGATCATGCGCCCCGGCTCCGACCACCACTGAATCGGGCCGACCGCGCGGCGAGCCGCTGAGGCGGCTCACCGGAAACCCACAGGAATCGGTGCCAGGCTGCCCTGATGGCGAACAAGGCCAGGCCCAACCGAGTGGGGCCGAGCGGGACGAAGCACCGCCCGTCGGCGACCCGGACCGAGCGGCGCAGTGCGGCGGTGCGGCGGCGGCGCGAGGAGACCTCGATGCGGGTCAGCCAGGCCCGGCGGGCCGCCCGTCGCCATCGCCGCCAGAGGGTGCTCGCCGGCCTGGCCTCCGTCACCGTCCTGGCCGGCGCCGTCGCCGCCTACATCGTGTTCCGCCCGACGCCGGCCGTTCCTCCGCCCACGCTGCGCACCGAGCTCGTCAAAGGGGCGACCGGCGTCCTGCCCATCACACCCGGGCCGGCGACGTACCGGGCCGTCTACCGGGTGGAGGCCTACGACAGCACCAAGCCGACGATCTCGACCGAGGACATATCGGTGCAGCGCCCGTTCGACGGCCGCGTCGTGATCCACGAGGGGGAGCCGCCGGGCGCCGCCGTCCAGTTCGACGGGCGTTCCACCTTCGGCACCTACGTCAACGCCACCCAGGGAGGCGGGGCCCAGGTGGCCGGCGACTCGCCCACCGTCGCCCTCGGCGACCTCCGAGTCGACGCGTCGATCTCCGATCTGGTCGCCGACGGCATCTTCGTGGCCCGCGAGCGTCGCCAGGCCCTCGGGCGGCAGTGCCAGGTGTACCGCACCGGCTCCCCCCTGCAGAGCCTGCGGGTCGCCAAGGCCACCGCGACGGACTACGCGGACAGCTGCGTCGACCAGACCGGGCTGGTTCTCGAGGAGCTGACCATCAAGGCCGGCAAGCCCGTCCAGCGGCTGACCGCCACCGAGATCGCCGGCGACATCACCTATGACCCGGGCAACCTGGACATCACCGGCACCCCCGTCTCCCTCGCCCAGGGGGGGGCGACCTTCACACCTCTCGACGCGGGCACACCCCTCGACGCCGGGGCCGCGCCGCCGGCGGCCGGCTACCAGGTCCTCCCGTCCCCGCCGGACGGCTTCGAGTACAAGGGTCGCTTCCAGCTGATCACCGCCGACCAGACGACCCCCCCGACCAGCGACCCGGCGGCGACTCCCCCGCCCGCCAATCCGGTCACAAGCTGGGTCGACGTCTACGTGAAGGGCATCGACTTCGTCGTCGTCCGCCAGGGCCCGGCCAACGCGGAGCCGAACTCGAGCGATGCCACCGCGGCCCAGACCGTCGACCTCGGCCCGCTCGGCTCCGGCCGCCTCCTGCTGGGTTCGGTCGGCACGAGCGTGGTGGCCCACCCGCCCTCTGAGGGTTTCGTGGAGGTCAGCGGCACCCTCGCCGCCTCCCGCCTCGAGGACCTCATCCGGTCGCTGCAGGCCGCCTGATCCGCTCGCCGGGCGGCGATCAGATCGACGGCGTCGGCGCGGGGTGGAATCGCTCGGCCCAGCCGAAGCCGTGCCGGCCGTCGCCGGCGTCGTAGCGGCAGAGGGCGCGGGCCAGTCCGCCCGCGCCGGGCAGCAGCACCGGCGCGTGCGCCAACGCGGTGGCGGTGAGCTCGAGGCCCCCGGCGTGCAACGCGCCGGACCCCAGCAGCCCGTCGCCGTCGGTGCCGAGCGGCCCCTCGTCGTCGCCGCCGGTCGCGAACGGCGTGCCGTCGTCGAGGCGGCCGGCAGCCCACCACGACGGCTCGTCCCACGGCTGGCCGCCCCACGCATGGATGCGGACGCCGCTGCCCTCCAGACGGAACCGCTCCGAGCCGACCAGCACGTCGCCGTGCACGGCGCACGGCTGCCGGTATCCACCGGGAAAGGCGAGGCAGGCGGCGAGGGCCTCCCACTCGACGTCCAGGCCGAGGGCCCAGGGTTCGCCCCGCTCGCCCCGCCACGCCTCCAACGGGTCGTCGAGGGCGACGCCGAAGGCTTCCATGCCGACGCTCCAGTGATCGAGCGGCGTCTCGCAGACGAACTCGCTCCAGAGCCCCGACGCCCGCACCTCCAGGCTTCGGCCCGATGGCGGCGGCACCTCGTGGTCGCGCACCGTCACGAGCGCCGGCCCTCCGCCGACCACCCCCGCCCAGAACCAGGCCTGGCCGTCGGCGGGGTGCAGGCCGATGCGCACGTAGCCGGCCAGGGCGCCGTCGGCGGCGGCGAAATCCAGGTACCAGGACTCCTCCCAGCCCGCCGACTGGCCGGGAGGGACGGCGTGGCGACCCTCGTCCGCGGGCCGGACCTCGCTCCCT
>JALYYN010000203.1 GCA_030946525.1 Actinomycetota bacterium
GGTGCTCGTCAAGGCCATCCTGCCGGTGCTCTACGGCTCGGGCGCAATTCCCGGCGACCCCGGGGCCACGCCTTCAACCACGTCTGCCTCCGGTCCCACGGCATCCACCACTCCGGGCTGACCCGCTTACACCGCAACCGGCCAAGCAGGTGAGCGAGGTGTTTGTATCAGCGGGCGGTACGATCGAGAACCGCGTGCCGCCGGCAGCTGTGGTCGTTGCCGCGTAGTTGCGGGTCCGAGAGCGAGCACATCGAACCTGCCGAGCCATGATTTCTCGAATGCTTGACATCGAACGGGCGTTTCGGTCGTGGGTAGCCACTCGGAAGCTCAGCCCGATATTTAGCGTGCTCCAATGTTGCGTCCTGGAAGCTGGACGAAGCCAGCGGGTGAAAGTCCCGTCCGGGTAATCGCCGGAGAGCCCGGTAGCAGGCCCCGGTTCGTCGTCGAGAGGCGGCGGGCTGAGCGGGGCGTCAAGAGCCTCTTCGGAGGGAGCAAGCACGCGGGCCGTAGTGCCACCAGGCGCGAGTCCTGCAGCCTCGTCAAACACACAACGGGGGAGCCGAGTCGCTCATTTCACGACGAAGGCCCATGTCCGACCTACTGGCGTTCCGGAATGCCCTTGGTCGGGTCCCCTCGGGGTATGGGGAGCGGCACGTACGCATGGTCAGGTTCGGGACAGGAGAGGCCCGTCTGCGCAGCCTCGTCAGCAAAGACCGCTCGTATAAGCCAATGGTGAAGTCGAGCGGAGCGCAGCGGGAGTCCGACGGGGTCGTAGTACCGCTGATCGCCGGGAGGAACCCGGCGGGAGGGAAGGACCCCGACTTCGGTCACGCCGGCAACGGAGGTAAGCGCAAGGGCATGGCCGGGACCGCCCGGCACAACTACCCCGAGGGCCGCCATCCGGCCCCCGCCAACGTGCGACAACTCCAGAACCGGCTATGGGCTGCGGCCAAGCAGTCTCCGGGTCGCCGCTTCCACGCCCTGTATGACCGCATCTACAGGAGTGACGTCCTGGAGGAGGCGTGGAGGCGGGTGCGAGCCAATCGTGGCGCCGCCGGGGTCGATGGTCTGACCCTGGAGGCGGTGGAGGACTACGGGGTCGAGCGTTTGCTCTACGAGCTGGCCCGTGACCTCCGTGCAGGCACCTACCACCCAGCGCCCGTGCGCCGGGTGGAGATACCAAAGCCGGATGGCCGCAAACGGCCTCTGGGCATCCCCACCGTGCGCGATCGGGTGTGCCAGGCGGCAGCCAAGATCGTCCTCGAAGCAATCTTCGAGGCCGACTTCCTGCCCTGTAGCTTCGGTTTCCGACCGAAGCGCTCGGCCACCGACGCCCTGGAAGCCATCCGGGTGGCGTTCCCCCGAGGACGGCAGTTCGTCCTCGAGGCCGACATCCGGAACTTCTTCGGCGAAATCGACCACGAGAGGCTTCTCTCGCTGGTCGAGGTGCGTGTCTCGGACCGGCGGGTGCTCAAGCTGCTTCGCCAATGGCTGCGTGCCGGGGTGATGGTCGAGGGGGTGCGCTCCGAGACGGTCACGGGGACGCCCCAGGGCGGGGTGATCTCCCCGCTGCTGGCCAACATCTTCCTGCACGCCTTCGACCGGGCCTGGGCCGAGCACGGCGTCGGAGAAGTCGTCCGCTACGCAGACGACTTCGTGGTGCTGTGCGATTCCCAGGAGCAGGCTGAGGAAGCCCAGCGGCGAGCAGCTGCGCTACTGGGGGACCTCGGTCTCGAACTGCACCCGGACAAGACCCGAGTGGTCGACCTCCGGGAGGGCAGAGAGGGTTTCGACTTCCTGGGGTGCCACCTCCACGCCCGCATGTCGGGCCGGCTCTGGGAGCAGTACGGCAAGCGCCGCTACTACCTCCATCGCTGGCCGGCGCTGCGGTCGATGAAGCGTGCACGACAGCGGGTCAAGGCCCTCACCGGCCGAAACATGGTGGGGATGGAGCTGAAGGCCGTCATCGAGCGGCTGAACCTCTTCCTTCGGGGATGGGGCAACTACTTCCGCACCGGCAACGCGGCGATCAAGTTCAAAGCACTGGACCGCTATGTGTGGTGGCGGCTGACGCGCTTGCTCATCAAGAAGCGCGGCCGCAACCTCCGGGCGGGCCAGTTGAGCCACTGGACCCGCGCCTGGTTCCACGACCAGGGCCTGCACCAGCTCATGGGCACCATCCGATACCCGAAGGCGGCGTAACCATGTCGAGAAGACCGTCGGTAAGCCGTGTGCGGGAAAACCGCACGCACGGATTGAAAGGGGGATGGGGAAACGTGCCGGCTCGACCGGCGGCGCGCCCCTGACTACCAATGAGGGTGGTCGCTGGCGTCGCCGGAGGACGGCGGCTCCGTGCGCCGGAAGGACGGCGGATCCGCCCCACCAGCGAGCGGGTGCGGGAGGCGGTGTTCAACGCCTTGGGGAGCATGGAGGAGATCGCCGGGCGCAGTGTCCTCGACCTCTTCGCCGGGACCGGGGCCCTCGGGATCGAGGCGCTGTCGCGGGGCGCGGCGACGGCCACCTTCGTCGACGCCGACCAGGGCGCCGTCCGGGCCATCGAGGCCAACCTGGCCGCCACCGGGCTCGGCGAGCGGGCCCGCGTCGTCCACGACGACGTCCAGCGGTTCCTCGGCCGACCCGGGGCGGGGCAGTTCGACCTGGCGTTCGCCGACCCGCCCTACGCGTTCTCGGATTGGGCCGCTCTCCTCGATCGGGTGCCTGCCCGCCTGATCGCCATCGAGGCCCGGTCCCATGTCGACGTGGGCGACGGCTGGCGGGCCCTCCGCTCCCGCCGCTATGGCGATACCGTGGTCACGCTGGCCCGCCGCCCCGCCGGAGAGCCGCCAGTGCAGACAGTCGGCGGAGAGCCGCCAGTGCAGGCAGAAGGGGGATAGTTGCCGAGGGCCCTCATACCCGGTTCGTTCGACCCGGTGACCTTCGGCCACCTGGACGTGATCGAGCGCACCGCCCGGCTGTTCGACCACGTGATCGTGGCCGCCATCGGCAACCCCGGGAAGGCGCCGGCGCTGTTCAGCCTGGACGAGCGCCAGACGATGCTGGCCGAGGTGACGGCCCACATCCCCCACGTGGACATCGCCGCCTTCGACGGGCTGCTGGTCGACTTCGCCCTGGCCCGAGGGGTCGACGCCATCGTGAAGGGCCTGCGGGCCGTCTCCGACTTCGATTTCGAGCTGCAGATGGCCCAGGTCAACGAGCGGCTGTCCGGCATCGCCACCGTGTTCTTCCCGACCGCGCCCGAGCACTCCTTCCTGTCCTCCAGCCTGGTCCGCGAGATTGCCCGGTTCGGCGGCGACGTATCGTCGATGGTGCCGGCCCCCATCGCCCAGAGGCTGAAGGAGCGGTACAACAGGTGAGCCAGCGCCACGTCAGCCAGCGCCACCAGCCGCCGGAGGCGGCAACCCGATGAGCGTCGTCGATCGTCACAGTGAGGCTCCCGACACCGAGGTCCTGCTCCGGCGCGTGCTCGACCTGGTGAACTCGGCGCCCAAGATGCCGCTCTCCTCCACCGTCCGCCTCGAGAAGGACGAGGTGGTGGAGATGCTGGAAGAGGCCATCGGTCGCCTTCCCGAGGAGATGCGCCAGGCCCGGTGGCTGCTCAAGGAGCGTCAGGAGTACCTGGCCAAGGTCCAGCGGGAGGGCGACGAGATACTGAGCGCGGCGAGGGAGCGGGCCGAGCGGATCGTCCAGCGCACCGAGCTGGTGCGCGAGGCGCAACGGGTGGCGAACCGGACCGTCGAGGAGGCGAACGACGAGTCCCGGCGGCTCCGCAACGAGGCCGAGGACTTCGTTGACCAGCGCCTGGCCAGCTTCGAGATCGTGCTGGAGCGCATCATGAAGACGGTGGTGGCCGGCCGCCAGAAGCTGCGGGTGGCGCCCCTTCCCGACGCATCCGAGGGCGACCAGATCGCGGCCAACACCGACTCGGACTCCGGCGAGGTCTTCTTCGACCAGGACCAGTGGTGAGCCGTCGTGAAGCCCTTCGTCGTCAACGTGTCGGATCTGCTCAACAA
>JALYYN010000469.1 GCA_030946525.1 Actinomycetota bacterium
AACCGAGCGACTACGGAGGGCTTGCTTGAGCCCGGTGCGGTGAAAGTCGCACGCCGGGTTCTGAGGGGGCCCCGGCCCAGCAATGGGCCGGGGCTACCCGACTCGCCCGGATCAAGGCCGAGGCCGATGCCCGCAAGCTGCGCGTGCCGATCGTCGTCGATTTCATCCATGTGCTCGAGTACCTGTGGAGCGCGGCCTGGTGCTTCTTCGCCGAAGGAGACGTCGGGGCCGAGGCGTGGGTGGCCGACAAGGCTCTTGGCGTGCTGCACGGCCAAGCCAGCACCGTCGCCGCGTCCATCCGTCGCAAGGCCACGTGCTGTCGGCTCGACGCTGCCAAACGGGCCAACGCCGACACCTGCGCCGACTACCTGCTGGCCAAGCGGCCCTACCTCGATTACCCGACCGCACTGGCGAAAGGATGGCCAATCGCCACCGGCGTCATCGAAGGTGCCTGCCGTCACCTCGTCAAGGACCGGATGGACATCACCGGCGCCCGCTGGAGCGTCACCGGGGCCGAGGCCGTCCTCAAGCTCCGGGCACTGCGCGCCAACCACGAATTCCCTGCGTACTGGCAGTTCCACCTCTCACGAGAGTTGCAACGCGTCCACCAGGCCCGCTACGCCGACAACGTCATCCCGACCGCTGCGTGATCTCACTCGAAAAGATCCGCACCCAAGTCGTTCACCACCAGGGGGGAGCCGTGCACCATGTGCACGTCGACCCCGGCGATCACCTCACGGTGCTGGCCGGGCAGGTCCCGCATCCAGGCTGCGAACGCCGGCGAGGTCCACTCGCGGGTGAAGTCGTAGATCAGCTGGGCGAAGGCGTTGTCGCGCTCGTCGCGGTAGCCGCAGCCGCAGTCCTCGTCGCCGCGGCCGATGGCGATGTCGTAGTTCCCGGCAATGCACTCGACCGCGCCGTCGAGGAGCAGCGGCCACAGGGCGTCGGGCTCGGCGCCGAACCCGCCCAGGTCGCCGAGGCAGAAGACGCGCTCGCACCCCCTGGCCTGGGCGTCGTCGAGCAGGGCCCGGAGGGCGTAGGGGTTCGAGTACGGGCCGCCGAACACGGCGATGCGGGTGGCGGTCACCTGTCGAACCGGGCCATCACGTGCTTCACGCGGGTGTACTCCTCCATGGAGTAGGCCGACAGGTCGGTGCCGAACCCCGAGCCCCGGGTGCCTCCGTGGGGCATCTCGGCGGCCAGGACCGAGTGGCAGTTGATCCAGACGGTGCCGGCGTCGAGTCGGCGGGCGACCCGCTCGGCTCGAGCGTGGTCCGTCGTCCAGACGCTGGATCCAAGGGCGTACTCGGTGCCGTTGGCCCAGGCCACCGCCTCGTCCTCGTCGCCGAAGCGGGACACGGTGACGACCGGGCCGAAGATCTCCGCGCCCGCCAGCTCGTCCTCCGGCCGGACCCCGGCGACGACCGTCGGGGGGTAGAAGTAGCCCGGCCGGTCCAGCGGCCGTCCCCCGGCGAGGATGTCGGTTCCGGTGCCCCTGCGGTCGACGAGGCCCGCCACCCGGGCCAGCTGGACCGGGTTGTTGAGCGGGCCGTGATAGGCGCCTTCGTCGGGCGCGCCGACCCTGGTGGCGACTGCCGCCGCCGCCAGCGCGTCGACGAGGCGATCGTGGATCCTCGGTCCGGCCAGCACCCGGGAGGCCGCCGTGCAGCTCTGGCCGGCGTTGAAGTACGCGGCGCTGGTGATGCGGGGCACCACGGTGTCGAGGTCGGCGTCGTCGAACACGACCACCGGCGCGTTGCCCCCGAGCTCCAGGTGGACGCGCTTGGGGCCGGCGGCCGCCGCGGCCATGACGGACCGCCCCGTCGCCACACTGCCGGTGACCGAGACCATCGCCGGCACGGGGTGGGCGGCCATCGCCGCACCCGTGGCCCGGTCGCCACAGACCACGTTGAACACACCCGGCGGCAGGTGCTCGGCCAACAGCTCGGCCATGAGCAGGGGCGCGGCCGGCGTCGTCTCCGCGGGCTTGAGCACCACGGTGTTGCCGGCGGCGAGCGCCGGGGCCCACTTCCACGTGGCCATCATCAGCGGGTAGTTCCACGGCGTGATCTGGGCGACGACGCCGAGCGCCTCCCGCCGCACAGAGGAGGTGTGACCGGCGACGTACTGACCCGCCGAACGCCCTTCGAGCATGCGCGCCGCGCCGGCGAAGAAGCGGACGACGTCGAGGATGTGCGGCATCTCGTCGACCTGCATGCTCCGGCGCGGCTTCCCCGTGTTGCGGCACTCCTCGGCCACGAGCTCCGCGGCCCGGGACTCCAAGGTGTCGGCCACCCGCAGCAGTGCCCGGCTGCGCTGGCCGGGGGTGGCGTCGCTCCACTGCGGGGAGGCGGCGGCCGCGGCGGCGAAGGCGGCGTCGAGGTCGGCACGACCCGACACGGGCGCCTCGGCGTAGGTCTCACCGGTGGAGGGGTCGAAGACGGAGGTGACACCGGTTGGATCGACGGGCTCGGCCCGGGCCCCCCCGATGAAGTTGGCGAGGCGGGTGGCGGTCATGGTGCGGAGGCCGCGAGGGGAACCATTCCCAGGGCCACCGGCATGAGCGCCTCGTTGGCCCGGGCTTGTGCAGCCCGCTCCGCCTCTGTGTAGGGGTGAAGGAAGCTGCGACCGGCGAGGAGCTCGTCCCAGACGAACAGCATCGAGACCGCCTCCATCCCGAACGACCGGGCGGCGCTGAACACCGCGGAGGTCTCCATGTCGACGCCCAGGTAGCCGGCGGCGCGCCAGCCCTCGACGCGGTCGGGCGGCTGTGCGAACAGGGCGGACGTGGTGACATGCGGGCCGCGGTGGACCCGGAAGCCGCGGGAGCGGAGGTCGGCCTCGGCCCGGTCGACCAGGGCCGGCGTGGCCGCCGAGGTGCCGGAACCTCCGTAGTACTGGGAAGCGCCCTCGCCGATGGCCGCGGTCTCGGGGAGCACCACGTCGCCGGTCCGTACGTGGGGTTGCAGTGAGCCGCACGACCCGATCTGCACCACTGCCGGCGTCCCGAGCAGGCCGAAAACGTGGATCGGCTCCACTGCCCTCGGCGCGCCGTAGATGCAGGAGTACAGCACCGGCAGGCCGTCGGCCGGGCGGCGGCCGAAGTGGTAATCGGGGAAGGCCAGCTCGCGTACGTCCTCCAGCATGGCCAGGCGCTGGGCGGTGCGCTCCCGCCGCCACCACGACCCCTCCAGCGCCAGGAGCCCGGGGACGTCGGCCTCGTCGAGGCCGAGCGCCCGGCACCAGTCGACCTTGTCCTCCCCGGCCACTGCGGTCCTCCTCGAGTGCGGCGCGGGTAGCGTACAGTTCAGCCGCCGTTGATCCGACCCAACCGTGCCCTGCACCCCAAGGAAGAGGTGGACCTTGCCCGAGCTCCCCCGTCTCGCCATCCTCGGAGCCGGCCCCACCGGCTTGGAGGCCGCCCTCGCCGCCGTCGAGCAGGGCTGGCCCTTCACCGTCCTCGAGGCCGGTGACCGCCCGGCCGCGCAGGTCAGGGCCTGGGGTCACGTCCGCATGTTCACGCCATGGGACCTCGACGTGTCGCCCCGTATGA
>JALYYN010000472.1 GCA_030946525.1 Actinomycetota bacterium
TGAGCGGGAGGGAGGTCGCTTTGAAGCGGCATCGCCGCACTCGGAGGTACGCACGACATCCGCCTCCAGGGATCGATTCGCGAATCGTGTCGTCATGCGCTGCTCCGGCCGAAGGCGCCCGAGGGCATCCCTCCCGCTCGGTCGGGACGCTACTGCGACGGTGGCCCCGCCGGACGCACCCTCACCGGCGCACCCGGAGATCGGTAAATGTTTCATACCTATAGACAAAAAACAAATCGGGTAGATACACAGAAAGTCGCGGCGGACATCGCCGGCATTTTCTTGACCCGGCATCCGGTCGGGCGGCAGAATCCCCGCCATGTTCAAGCGCAAGAAGCAGAACGACGCCGCCCCCGAGGCCGTGACCTACCAGCCGCCCGTGTCATCCGGGGGCTACGTCAGCAGCGAGATGCCGACGTTCCACGGCCGCCAGCGCAAGGTCGTGGTCTACACCTCCGACGCCAGCGGCAAGATCATCAAGACCTTCAAGCGCAAGTAGGCCTCGTCGGCCGCGGGCGGGGCCCGGAGGCGATGGGTGGGCCGCCCGGGACTCGAACCCGGCCCAGAAGCTTAAAAGGCTCCCGCTCTACCCGATGAGCTAACGGCCCGCGATCAGCGTACCCATCGCACCGGCGTAGGCTGGGCGCATGGACGACGAACTGGCCCGCCGGCGCTTGGCGGAGGAGCGTGAACGGCTCGTCGGCGTGCGGTCCGCCTTCGACGAGGAGCACCTCGCCGACCAGTCCGAGACCGAGAGCCTGGGCGAGATCTCCTCCTACGACCAGCACCAGGCCGACATGGGGACCGAGACCTTCGAACGGGAGAAGGACCTCTCCATCCTGGAGCAGATCGACGCCGAGCTGGCCGATGTGGAGCATGCCATCCGTCGCCTCGACGCCGGCGACTACGGCACGTGCGAGGTCGACGGCAAGCTGATACCCGCCGATCGGCTGGAGGCCATGCCTGCCGCCCGGCTGTGCCTCGAGCACCAGGCCGCAGCCGAGCGCGACGTCCGGGTGGGCGGGGGCGACGACGGCCAGCTGATGGTCAGCGGCGACGGTGGCCCGGGGCAGGCACCGGGGCTCGAGTAGCAGGTCCTCCATGCGCAAGTCGGTGGTGATCGGCGCCGGAGGCGCGGCAGCGCTCGGCGCGGCCGGCCTGGGCGCAGGCGTCTTCCTCGCCGACGAGGACCGGCGCGTCCGCCTGGAGCGCCAGGCCCGGGTGTGGCGGTTGTCGGCGCGCCGCAGCGTGGCCTGGGCCGTCATCAAGGTCCGCGGCCGGGGGGCGAGCGACGAGAAGCGGGCCCAGCTCGAAGAGCAGTTCGCCATCCGGACCGCGGAGGACGTGGCCCAGGTGCTGGGTGGCATGAAGGGCGCCATCATGAAGGCGGGCCAGATGATCTCCTTCATCGCCGACGGCCTCCCGCCCGAGGCCCAGGCCGCCCTGGCCACCCTCCAGGCCGATGTCCCGCCCATGGCCCCGAGCCTGGCCGAGGGCGTCATCCGCTCCGAGTTGGGCGCGGAGCCGCACAAGCTCTTCCTCGACTGGGACCCCGTCCCGGTGGCGGCGGCGTCGATCGGCCAGGTCCACAAGGCGGTCATGCCCGACGGCCGGGTGGTGGCGGTGAAGGTCCAGTACCCCGGGGTCGACAAGGCCATCACCTCCGACCTCGACAACGCCGAGTTCCTCTACGGCCTGTTCGCCTCCTTCGCCCTGAAGAACATGGACGTCAAGCCCATGGTCGACGAGTTGCGGGCCCGCATGGGCGACGAGCTGGACTACCGGCTGGAGGCGGTGTGCCAGAAGGAGTTCGCCGACCGTTACCGGGGCCACCCGTTCATCCACGTGCCCGACGTCATCCCCGAGCGCAGCAGCCGGCGGGTGATCACCAGTGACTGGGTCGAGGGGCTGTCCTGGAAGGACTTCCTGGACACGTCCACGCCGGTGCAGCGCCACGTCGCCGCCGAGGTGCTGTTCCGGTTCGCCGAGGGGTCGATCTGGCACCACCGGGTGTTCAACGGCGACCCCCATCCCGGCAACTACCGGTTCCACCCCGACACCGGCAAGGTGACCTTCCTCGACTTCGGTCTGGTCAAGCGGTGGGCGCCCGGTGAGCTGGAGGGACTCAGCCCCATCCTCGACCACATCCTGGCCCAGGACCCCGAGGGCACCCTCAAGGCGGTGGTGGCCTCCGGCTTCCTACCGCCCGACCACGGCATCTCCGCCGAGCGGCTGTACGAGTACTGCACGCTGCCCTACCTGCCGTTCCAGGCCGAGGAGTTCACCTATTCCAGCGAGTTCGTGGGCCAGACCCTCCAGCGCATGCTCGACCTGCAGGGCGAGTACAGCGACGTCATCCGCTCGCTGAACATGCCGCCGTCCTACGTCATCCTCGACCGGGTGGTGTGGGGGATGAGCGCCCTGTTCGGCCGCATGGGTGTCACCCACCGCTGGGGCGACCTGCTCGACGAGTACCTCCACGAGGCCCCGCCATCCTCCGAGCTGGGCCGGGCTGAGGCCGAGTGGCGACGCCGACGGCTCGCAGCGGCACCGGCCTGAGCCGGCGCTCGACCGGGCGCCGGGCGGCCGGGGCGGCGGCGGGCTACGTCCGCAAGCACGCCTTCGTCCCCCGGTACGGCCGGGAGGCGGCCCTCAGCCTGCGCACCGACGACGGTGTGACCCTGAGCGCGGCCCGGTTGACGGGCCCGGCCGACGCCCGGGGGACGGTGGTGCTCGTCCACGGGTTCAGCCAGTCGTCCCGGATGCCCCGAATCCACACCTTCGCCCACCTGCTGGCCCGGCGGATGCACGTGATCGTGCCCGACCTCCGCGGCCACGGAGCGTCGGGCGGCGTGAGCAGCCTGGGGCCCAAGGAGCCCCTCGACGTGAAGGCGGCGGTCGAGGCGGCCGACCCGTCGCTGCCGGTCGTGACCGTGGGCATCAGCCTGGGCGGGGCCGCCGTGCTCCTCCACGCCGGCACCTACGGCGGGGTGGCGGGGGCGGTCTCGATCAGCGGCCCAGCGTGGTGGGGGGCCTGGGACACCCCGGCCACCAAGCGCATCCAGCGCTACGCCATGTCGCCGGCCGGCCGGCGCTTCCTGGCCACGTTCCTCCGCACCCGCATCGCCCAGGTGTGCGACGGCGTGCCCCACTCCGAGGCGCAGGTGGCCGCCATCTCGCCCGCCTTCACCCTGGTGGTGGCCGACCCCGCCGACCACTACTTCTCCGAGGAGCACCCCCAGACGCTCTTCCGGTGGGCCCGTGAGCCGAAGGATCTGTGGCTGCTCCCGGGGACCGGGCACGGCACGGATCTGCTCAGCCCCGCCTTCGCCGACCGCCTCCTCGACGAGCTGGACCGTCGCCTCGGCGGGCTGGGGAACGGGTCACCGGCCAGGCGGTAGCGTCCAGGCGAGGTGACACTCGCCCTCGGAAAATTGGGAACCCGCTACGAATCGCGGACGGCGACGATCGACGTCGAACGGTCGCGGGCGTACGCAGCCGCCACCAACGACGCCAACCCGGCCTACGCGTCGGGCCTGTACGTCCCACCCGTGTTCGCAGTGGTCCCGACCTGGGACGCAATGATGGTCGCCCTCCACGACATCGTTCCCGCCGCCGACCAGCTCGCCATGCTCCACGCCGAGCAGGACATGCATTTTCACCGACCGCTCGTCCCCGGCCGCGCCCTGGTGACGTGGGCCGAGGCCTTCGGCATCCGCAGCGGGCGCATGGGGACGCGGTTCACCATGCGGGTGGTGAGCCACGACGAGGCCGGCGAGCCGGTGGTCGAGCAGTTCGCCACCATGCTCATCCGCGGGGTCGACGGGACGGTTGCCGACGGCGGCCGGCCGCCTCCCGAGCACGCCTTTCCCGCCGCGGCCCGGGCCACCCGCGTGGCGGAGATCACCACCCGCGTCGACGCCGACCAGGCCGTGCGTTACGCCGCCGCCTCGGGTGACGCCAACCCCATCCACGTCGACGACGAGGCTGCTCGCGCCGTCGGCCTGCCCGGCGTGATCCTGCACGGCATGTGCACGATGGCGCTCTGCAGCCGGGCCGTCGTGGACTCGGTGGCCGGTGGCGATCCCTCACGCCTGCGCCGCCTGGCCGTGCGCTTCTACCGGCCCGTGTTCCCGGGCAACGATCTGGTCACGAGCATCTACGACGCGGACGCGGACGCCGGCGGTGACTCGGGCCCCGGTGTGCGCACCTACGCCTTCGAGGCGGCCAGTGCCGGCAAGGTCGTGGTCCGGGACGGCCGGGCCGAGGTGGGCGCCTCCCGGAACATCGCCGGCGGTGTCGCCGGGGATCAGGCCGGCTGATGGCGATCGTCCGGCTGTTCGCCTCGGCGCGGGAGGCCGCCGGCCTGACCTCCGACACCATCGACGCCCCCACCGCCGGGGACGTGCTGGACGAGGCCTGCCGCCGCTACGGCGACCGGTTCGCCGCCGTGCTCACCACCTCCAAGATCTGGGTCAACGGGGAGCCTGCGGTACGGGGGACGCCGGTGATCTCGACCGACGTGCTGGCCGTGCTCCCGCCGGTGTCCGGCGGGTCGGCGCCCCCCGCCCGCCCTCCACTGGTGGCCAAGCCGGTGCCCCGCCCGTCGGCGGCGCCGCCCGCCCGGCCGGGGAGCCGGCCCCCGATCGTTCGGGGCAACCTGGCCCTGGTCCCCGAGTCCGAGCCCGAGGCGGGGCCGGAAACCGACGGGGTGCCGGAGGTCGAGCCCGAGCCGTCGCCGTCGGCCCGGCCGGTGCCGGAGCGGCCACCGCTGGCCGTCGTTCACCAGAGCGTGCGTCCCCACGGGCGGCTGGGGTTGGCGTGGGCAACCGTCACGGTGGGCGCCGCAGTGGCCGGTCCGGGGTGGCTGGCCGGGTGGCTGGGCCTGGCCGGGCTGGTGGCGGCCACCCAGACGGCGGGGGTGTGGCGGCGGCGGGGTGAGCGGCCCCTGGCCCTCCTCGCCGGTGGTATTGCCGTCGGCCTTCCCCTCGTCGCGTCCCTGAACAGGCTCGATGCCATCAACGGGGTGATCGTGGCCGGGGTGGTGGTCGGCCTCGTCGCCCGGCTGCTGGCGCCGACGAAGGCCCCGTCGCGCGACGTCGCCCTGACGCTGGTGATCGGCATCCCCATCGGCCTGGCGGCGGCGTCGCCGGTCCTCCTGTGCTTCGCGGGGATCATGCCCGCGCTGCTCCTCCTGGGTTTCGCCGCCGCCTACGACGCAGGTGCCTACCTGATCGGCACCGGCGCGGCGTCGGCGTGGGAGGGCCCCGCCGCGGGCGTGGCCGCCTTCGTCCCGCTGACCATCTTCGCCGCCGTGGTGTTCGTCCCGCCGTTCTCGGGCGTGGAGACGCTGCTGCTCGGCCTGCTCGCTGCGGTGCTGGCCCCGATCGGCCCCATCGCCGGGTCCGCCCTCCTGGGCGACCGCACCGCCGAGGCGCCCGGGCTCCGTCGCCTCGACTCACTGCTGCTGCTGGGCCCGATCTGGGCCTTCTCCGCCCTCGCCTTCCTCCGCTGACGGGACAGCCCCGGGTACCCTGACCGGTCGTGGCGGTGGCGGACGGGACAGACACGGCGGAGACGGCGCCTTCGCTCGCCTACCGCGCCGCTCGACACATGGGAGAGGGCCTGCTGGTCGGCCTGGCGCTCCTGTTCCCCGTGGTGATCGGGCTAGCCGTCTACGCCCTCATCCCTGCGGAGACCCCCAGGTTCACCAACCCGAGCACGCTCGACGTGGTGTTCGCCAGCCGGTTCACGATCACCGTGGTGCGGGTGGCGATCCTCTTCGGTGGCATCTATGCCGTCGTGTCGGTGGTGGCACTGATCTCCCGGGGCCAGTGGCTCAGCAGCGTGGGCCCGTTCAAGGTGTCGGACTCGGTACAGGCCCTCGAACGCCAGAACGATCAGCTGACCCGTGCGCTGGACGATGCCATCGCCACCATCGAGACCCTCGAGGCCCAGGTCGAGGACACGAAGTCGGCGCTGGAGCACGCCGAAGGGGAGCTGTCGAGCGTCCGGCGGTCCGGCCCGGCGCAGGACCGGGGCGACTGAGGGCACCGGCCCGAACACCGGAAGCGCCGGTACACTGGTGCTACCGGGTTCCGCCGGAGGAGGCACCGATGACCAGTGAGGAGCGGGTGGGAAAGGCCATACGGGACAGCCGGACCGTCCTCGCGTTCGCCGATCGCAAGGTGGGCGAGTACAAGCAGGTACTCGCCGAGACACGGGCACGCAGCAGCGCGGCCAAGGCCACCCTGCGCCGGGCCGGCTACCTGCGCGGGTAGGCGGCCGCCGGCCCCGAAGGGACTACGCCTTCTTGGTCTCCCAGAAGATGCGGTCGATCTCGGCGATCTGGTCCAGCAGCTTCTGGCCGCTGGCCGGGTCGACCGAGCTCTTGGTGGCACCGGCCGCCTTGGTGGCGTCCCAGAAGAGCTGGTGGAGCTGCGGGTACTTCTCCAGGTGGGGCGGCTTGAAGTAGTCGGTCCACAGCACCCACAGGTGGTGCTTGACCAGGTTGGCCCGCTCCTCCTTGATCTGCACGGCCCGCTGGCGGAAAACCTCGTCGGAGGACGCCTGGTACTTCTCCTGGCACCCCTTCACCGACTCGGCTTCGATCCGGGCCTGGGCCGGGTCGTAGATGCCGCACGGGAGGTCGCAGTGGGCGGACACCTGCCCGGGGGGACTGATGCGATCGGCGAGGGACAGCAAGCGGGAGATGAGGGGCATCTAGGCTCCTTCGTCTGGTGAGACGGTCGGTCCGACACTACCTACTCGCAGCCGCCCTCGTGACCGTCACCGGACGACTCCTCCGACGGAAGCCGGTGACCCGGGTGGAAGTGTGGGGCGACAGCATGCGGCCCACCCTCGAGCCCGGCGACCGGCTGCTGGTCGTGCGGGCGCCGGTGCGCCCCGGCGACCTGGTCGCTTTCGCCGACCCGCGGGGGCCGGCCCGGACGATGGTGAAGCGGCTGGCGGCACGGGGGCCGGGCGGATGGACGGTCCTGGGGGACAACGCCGGTGCCAGCACCGACAGCCGGACCTTCGGCCCCGTCGCCTCGTCGGGCGTCCGGGGGCGGGCCGTGTACCGGTACTTCCCGGACAGCCGGCGGGGGCTCTTGTAGCCTCGGAGGTGATGTGGACCGACGACGTCGACCGGGTGCTCGAGGACGACTACCTGGGTGACCTGCCGGCGCGGCCCATCGAGGAGATCCGGGCCATGCGGGCGGAGTGCCGGGCCGTCGAGGACAAGGTGTCCTACCTGCGCCGGATGGTGCAGGGCCGCCTGGACATCGTGGCCGCCGACCTGCGCCGCCGCTCCGAGGGCGGCTCGCCGTCCGACCTGCCCGGCCTGGTCGACCGGCTACCCGACATCCTGGGCAGCGAGAGCCGGGCCGCCGGGCCCGGTCGCCTGCCCAGCGGCCTGGTCTCCGTCGACGACGACGACCTCACCGCCGACCTCGATACGGTGGCCGGCCCCGGCGTGCTCGACGCCCTGCCCGACCTGACCGACGAGGCGGTGGCCGACCTGGGCCGGCGCATCGGCGACCTCGAGCGGCAGGTGTCCGACCGGCGGAAGGGCCTGTTCTCCCGCATCGACGCCCTCCAGGCCGAGCTGGCCCGCCGGTACCGGACGGGCGAGGCCAACGTCGGCACCGTGCTGGGCGACCGCTGACCGTCGCCGCCGGCCTGACGTAGGAATCGCCGGGCGCTGGGTAGGGTTTGCTCCGTCGTGCGCCGCCTCGCCGTCCTCTCGTTCCACACCTCACCCCTGACCCAGCCCGGTACGGGCGACGGCGGAGGCATGAACGTCTACGTGCGGGAGCTGTCGTCGGCCCTCGCCGGAGCCGGCGTGGAGTGCGACGTGTTCACCCGCTCGTGGCGGCCGGGCCTGGCTCCGGTGCTCGAGGTCGAGCCCGGCTTCCGGGTCCATCACGTGGTCGCCGGGCCCGAGGACTCGGTGGCCAAGGAGGATCTGGCCCAGTACCTCGACCAGTTCACCGCCGGCGTGCTCGACCGCATCGACGAGTCGGGGCCGCCCGACGTCATCCACGCCAACTACTGGCTGTCGGGCGTGGCCGGCCACGTGCTCAAGCACCGCTTGGAGCTGCCGCTGGTGGCGACCTTCCACACCCTGGCCCGGGTGAAGGCGGAGGAGGCGGCCGAGGAGCACGACCGTCGGGCCCGCCAGGAGGCCGAGGTCATCGGCTGCTCCGACGCCATCCTCGCCTCCTCGGCCGACGAGGCCGCCCAGCTGGAACGCCTGTACGGCGCCGTCCCCGAGCGCATCGAGGTCGTCCCGCCCGGCGTCGACCACCACCTGTTCTCACCCGGTGACCCGGCCGAGGCCCGGGCCGCCCTGGGCCTCGGCGCCGGACCCGTCCTGCTCTTCGCCGGGCGCATCCAGCCGCTCAAGGGGGCCGACGTCGCCGTCCGCACGCTGGCCGCCCTCGCCGGAGGGCCGGCCCGCCCCCGTGAGCGCCACGGCGAGGAGCGGCCGTCCGACCGGGCCGGGCCGGCCACGCTGCTGCTGGTCGGTGGGCCCAGCGGCGCCGACGGCGACGCCGAACTGGCCCGCCTGCACGACCTGGTCGCCGGCCTCGGCCTGGGGGACCGGGTGCAGTTCATCCCCCCGCAGCCCCACGGCCGGCTGGCGCTCTACTACCGGGCCGCCGACGTGTGCCTCGTGCCCAGCCGTTCCGAGTCGTTCGGCCTGGTGGCGCTGGAGGCGGCGGCGTGCGGGACGCCGGTGGTGGCCGCGGCCGTCGGCGGCCTGCGGACCCTGGTGACCCACGGCGTGAGCGGCTTCCTCGTCGAGGGGCGCGATCCCGCCGTGTACGCCTCCTACGTGGAGAAGCTCCTCGGCGACCCCTCCCTGGCCGCCGAGATGAGCATGGAGGCGGCGGTCCGGGCCCAGCGCTACCGCTGGTCGATCACCGCCGGCCGGCTCCGCCGCCTCTACGCCGACCTCACCGCCCGCCGCCTCGTCGAGTGCCGCTGACGGCCGTCCGAGGGCGGTTCCCCGGGCACTGACCGGCCCGGCCGGTCGAGCTAGTTTGGTGGCGGGGACGGGCAAGGAGCATCGGCGAGGGGCTGGTTCGGCGCGGCATGAATGTATTCCATGTCTTCCCCTTGCATTCCGTTCGGTCACCGCGTACGCTGGGCCACGGGTCCGAGGGGCGGACGGGTCATCCCTTCGGGGAAGTGGGGGTGACCAAGAGGTTCCTCGGGCCCATTCCGCGTCCGCTCCGGCCAGCTGTCGCGACGCTTGCATCCCGGGAGGCCCGTCGTTAGCGTACGGCCACCTTTTTCAGCCCCGGCGGTGGCTGCTCACGCTTGGATCCGCCACTGAGGTTCCCAGTCCGCGCGCTCGTCGTCGTCATGGTGATGGCTCTGGCCACCCCGGCGTTCGCCGATGCCGGCGCAGAAGACAAGCGGGTGGCGACGCAGGTCAAGCAGGCTCAGGCCGCCGCGCAGCTCGACACGGTGAAGGCCAGTGACGCCGACCTGGAGGAGGCGGTGCGGGCCCTCGACACCGGCGTGCTGGCGCAGTCGGACACGACCGACGCGGCCCAGCAGGCGCTCAAGGCCGCCCAGGCCGACCTCGGGACGGCCCAGGGCCGCCTGGCCGACACCGAGTCCCGGATGGGCGACCTGCGGGTCAAGGCCTCGGAGGCGGCCGTGCGGGCCTACGTCCATCCCGGCGGCGACACGCTCCTGGACATCGTGGGCGCCAGGGATCTGGGGGAGGCCAGCCGCCGCCAGGCCCTGCTCGCCCACGTCGTGTCCAAGGACCGCGACATCGCCGACCAGCTCCGCGCTACGCGCCAGGACGAGCAGTTCGACAAGGCGAACCTGGCCACGGCCCATCGGGTGGCCGCCGACCGGAAGAAGGCGGCGGCGGACCGCCTGGCCGACCTGGAGAAGACCCGCGCCGACCAGGCCCGGCTGAAGGGCGCGCTGGACGCCCGCATCACCGAGGTGACCTCCGAGGTCGACGCCCTGTCCCGGGAGGAGGCCACCCTCGAGAACCTGATCCGCGCCCGCCAACTCGACCCCAACGCGGGCGCCCCTCCCGCCACCTCGGGCGGCGGCAGCACCAAGTCGGCGGGCTCGGGCGTGGCGTGGCCGACCAACGGCACGGTGACGTCGGGATTCGGTGTCCGGTGGGGGGTGTTGCACCCCGGGATCGACATCGCCAACAGCACGGGCACGCCGATCAAGGCGGCCAGGGCCGGGACGGTCATCGTGGCCGGGTTCAACACCGGCGGCTACGGGAACTGGGTCATCATCGACCACGGCGGCGGCTTCTCCACCCTCTACGGCCACATGAGCAAGATCCGGGTGACCCAGGGCCAGCGCGTCAAGCAGGGCGACCGCATCGGCGACATGGGCTCCACCGGCCATTCCACCGGTCCCCATCTCCACTTCGAGACCCGGGTCAACGGCACGGCCAAGAACCCGACCGCCTACCTGTCCTAGCGTGGGGCTGTGACTGTTCCCCGGCTGGCCGTCGTGGGCGGGGGACGGATGGGCGCCGCCCTCGTATCGGGCCTGCTGTCGGCCGGGTGGGCGACGGCGGAGGATCTGCTGGTCGTGGAGCCGGTGGCGGCCCGGCGGGAGGAACTGGCCGCGTCGTTCCCGGGGCTGGTGGTCGCCGCGGCCGTCGTCCCCGCCGCGGGCGTGGTGGTGGCGGTCAAGCCCACCGACGTGGAGGCGGCCTGCCGGGCCATCGCCACCGCCGGCCCGGCCGGCCCCGCCGGCCCCGCCGGCCCGGTCTCCCCCCGGGTGCTCTCCATCGCCGCCGGCGTCCCGCTGTCCCGGCTCGAGGCGTGGTTGCCGGCCGGCACGCCGGTCGTCCGGGCCATGCCGAACACCCCGGCGCTGGTCGGCTGCGGGGCGGCGGCCATCGCCCCCGGCACCGCCGCCGACGACGAGACCATGGCCTGGGCGGAGGAGGTCCTCTCCGCGGTCGGGACGGTCGAGCGCGTCGGCGAGGCCCTCCTCGACGCGGTGACCGGCCTGTCCGGATCCGGGCCGGCCTACGTGTTCCTCGTGGTCGAGGCCCTGATCGACGCCGGCGTGGCCGTCGGCCTACCCCGGTCGGTGAGCGAGGCCCTTACCGTCCAGACGATCCTGGGCTCGGCCCGGCTGCTGGCCGAGTCGGGCGAGCGGGCGGAGTCGCTGCGGGCCGCGGTGACCTCGCCGGGGGGCACCACCGCGGCCGGGCTCGGCGCCCTGGAGGCCCGCGCTGTCCGGGCCGCGTTCCTCGAAGCAGTGGCCGCCGCCACCGAGCGCTCGCGGCGGCTCGGCGAGGGGTGATCGCGGCCCCTCTTTCGCTTCCGCGCCCCGGGGAATACATTGCCCACAGGCGAAGAGGGGTGATCGAACTGCCGAAAATTCCAGAACGGCCCCGGTTCCTGACCGTCGCGGAGGTCGCCGGGCAGCTCCGCGTGTCGAACATGACCGTCTACCGGCTTATCAAGGCCGGCCGCCTGGCGTCGGTCCGGGTGGGCAAGTCCTACCGGGTGCTGGAGGACGACGTCGACCGCTACCTGGCCAGCACCTACACCCAGGCCGGGTGAGCTTCGACACCGTCTGGTTCCTGTCCGACTACGGGCTGGAGGACGAGTTCGTCGGGGTGGTCAAGGCCGTCATCCGCGCCATCGCCCCCCACGTCACCGTGGGCGACGTCACCCATCAGATCGCTCCCCACGACAC